>DATLVJ010000170.1:0-2706 GCA_035577585.1 Candidatus Limnocylindrales bacterium | reverse complement strand
CTCTGCACGCGGAGATTTTCAACGCCTTGTTGCCTCTCGATCCCGGCCGATTCCATACCCGCGACGAAATCTCCCGCGCCTTGTCCGCCTCGATCCCCGAACCGGCCGTTCGCCAATTCCTCCTTAAGAACATCGGCCACGAAAACACTGGTGCGTTCCGTTGGAAAATGAACCTATCCGTAATCCACCATAATTACCCCAAGCTCAACGAAGCCATCCAAACTCAAGCTCAGTTCCCCGGCCCCACTCTGTTCGTCCGCAGTTCCAACTCTGACTACATTACGGATAGGGACTGCAATGAACTGACACACCTGTTCCCAAATTCCATCGTCGCCACCATTCCAAACGCCGGTCATTGGGTCCACTCTGACGCCCCAACCGAATTCCTTCAAACACTCTTAAAATTCTTACGTTAACGTTATCGATATTCACTCTTATGGGTATTTCACCCCATTTCTTCAAGAATCAGATTTCGCCAAAATGCCGGATATTACGGATATTGACCCTTTACGCCCAAGATTTTTGATACTGGCGGCTATTTTGCTGTCGTATCTACCTGTCGCACTGTCTCCATCGGGGTCGGTGGAATAATTGACGTGCAATGGCCTGGAACGCTAAATAAGGTAAAGTCATGGATTTGTTGTCCTATTGGAATCTGCGGGAACGCCCATTTGAGACCACTTGGGACACCCGTTTCTTTTTCCAAAGCCGGGACCACGATGAAGCCTTGGAGCGGCTTACCTTCCTGGTTGAGGAGCAATCCATGCTTTTTGGCATGCTGACCGGGGAAGTCGGCTGCGGCAAGACCCTCACCCGCGCCGTGTTCACCGAGCGCCTCGAATCCCGCCGCTTCAAGGTCGTCACCCAGGAAAACTCCGCTTTCACGTTCAATGATCTACTCGGCGGCGTTCTCGACCAACTCGAGGGCAATCCTGAAGCCGGCAAGCAGACCAAATACGCCCGTTACGAGCGCCTCCGCCACGCCCTCGAACGTATCCATGCCGAACATCGCCACCTCGTCCTGATCTTCGACGAAGCCCAGGAGATGTCGCCGGACACCCTGAACGAACTCAAGCTCCTCACCAATCTCAATGCCGCCGGCAAGAATCTCCTCACCATCGTTCTCGTCGGCCAGCCGGAATTGCGCGGGCTCGTGTCCGGGTTGCCGGCCATCAACCAGCGCATCAGCCTCCGCTTTCACCTCAACTCCCTCAGCATGGAGGACGCCGCCAACTATCTCCGCCATCGCTTGAAGGTTGCCGGTCATCTCACTGGCGAACTGTATCCGTTCGAAGCCGTGGAACGCGCCTTCCAGGCTTCCCTCGGCGTTCCCCGTGAACTCAACCGCCTCGCCAAGCTCTCCCTCGAGCACGCTTGGCTCCAGGGCTTCCCCCAGGTCACGTTTTCTGCCGTGGATGCTGTCGTCCGCGACTTGCAGCGGCATCAAAATCTCCCTAACTGATGAGCGACGACGCCGAACTAAGCATCAGCGAATTGCGCCGCAAACGCGCCCAGTTCGCCAGCAATGCCTCTCAACCGCCCGCGCAACCGGCGCCGCAACCTCCCAGCCCCGCGCCCGAGATTCATCGCATGCCGGATCCGGTCCGTCCCGTTGTCGAACCCGTCATCATCGAGACGACGCCGCGCATGAATCCGGGGTATCAATCCGCCGCCCCGCAGTCCTTTCCCGCCCAGCCGTTTCCCATGCAGCCCGCGCCGCAACCTTCCGTGGCCGGCGAAGAAGTCAAACCCCTTCCGTTCGATCCGTGGCGCCTGCCCCATGCCCTGAAAAAACGTCGGCACTGGCTCGTAATCGCCGGTTTTATCCTGTGCGTGCTCGGGGCCGCCGCCGGATACCTGCGTGCGAAATATTATACCCGGCTTACCTTCACGCTCCGGGACCTCAGCAGCCGCACTCTCCCCAGTGCGATGGAAGGTGAGGCTTACAAACCGCGCCAGATCGCGAAGCAAACCATGATCAACTTTCTGACGTCCGCTCCGCTGTTGCAGCGCGTCAGCAGTCTTTCCACTAACCCGCCCCTCACCCTCCGCCAATTGCTTTCTGCTCTCACCGTCGTGACTGAACGCGACTCGGAAAACGTCGCCGTCACCATTTCTTTGAAAAAAGTCGTCGACGTCGTGAATCTTGCGAACCTCTATTCCAGGAGCGCTGTGGAGATGAGCCGGCAACAGGTAAGCCGCGACCCGATCGAGAATATCGCGCTCCAGAGCAATAATCTCACTGAAATCAGGATAAACCTCGAAGAGCTTGACCGCCAGATGTCCACGTTCCTCGCGACGAACCAGGTTCCTTTCAGCAATCCGGAGCTCCAGCAGGCCGCTTACTCGAAGCAATTCAGCGAAGATCTCAAAAAGCTCGAAGACCTGCAGATCGACCTGAGCCAGCTCGATCGCAGCCGCACCAACACCGCCGGCCCGTCACAAGAAGTCTTGGACGCCGCCGAACGGCTGAAAAAAGCCAGGGAAAAGTTGAGGGAACTCCAGGACCGGGGCTTTGCCTCACTGTATCCGTCGGTCGTCCTCGCCACCACCAACGTCACCCGGCTCGAACGCGAATTGGCCGCCGCCCAAAAGGCCTCGGAAAACACCGCAAACAGCGTCGACGATGCCGATTTGAAACTGAAGCGACAAAAATTGATCGGCCAGATTTCCGATTATCAGGCCCGCGTCGATCGAAGCAGAAAA
>DATLVJ010000169.1:0-9764 GCA_035577585.1 Candidatus Limnocylindrales bacterium | reverse complement strand
AGCGCGGTTCGTCCGTGCGGAGCGTATTCCGCGCTAAGAAACGCGGCGAACGCCTTATAGGCGGGAAAAACATCCTTCTCAATCGCAGTGGTGATCTCCTGCGTCAGCCGCTTCTGCTCTTCCAGCGAAATCTCCTTCGGGTATTTCTTTGTCGGCGTCAGGAATGGATTGGCGTCCATGATGCCCTGGCATTGCACCGGCAGCTTTTCGAGGAGGAATCGCACCGGCATCAGGTTGTCTTTCAAGCCGGCCCGAAGAACTTCCGTGGTTTGGCTAAGCACGCGGGGAATCTGGCGCAGGCGCGCGATGTAGTCTTCATAGTGCTTCACTGAGTCGAAGGGAACCGAAAGGGGCAAATCCGCCAGCGCCGTGTGTACGCCGTTGTGCTGGTTGACCGGCATCTCGAATTCCTTCAGATCGAAGTCCGCGATCCGCTGTTGCAGCACGCGAATCAACAGGTCATGTGAGAGTTGGTCCTGGTCTGAGAAGCTTGTCGTGGGAATCGCCTGTAGGCGGGCCAGAAAAGCTCGATTCGCCTCGTTGCGCAGGGCAATAGCCGCCAGCGAGTATTCGGCGAGCTTGTCGTTGTAGCGGTAGTCTCCGTAGGAAGTCGCCCGCTCAGGAGAATTGCGAAGGTCGGATTCGTACTGTTCCTCGAAAAGCGCGTTCTGCGCCGCCAGCCGCTCGGCAACCGGTTTCAAGTCCTGGGCAAACACCGAACCCGCAAGCAATAGTGAATATACAAAAATATGGTGAATTCGCATGCGTGAAAGCGTAGCAAAGGTGAGAATTCGTTTGCACGAAAAAATTGCCATTCGATCCCACCGGGTCTGACATGGCCTCCGGCAATTCTTTTTATTAGCAGGCTGGCACTCCTTTCACTTCCCAGCCTCACGCCCGGATGGACGAGCTAAATCGTATCGCGTCTCGGGAGCACGCCGATCTCCGACTGTGCTTCTTTACTTTTTTGTCCGCCATTCGATCGCCTTGATAGCGGCGCGAGCCGATGACTTTAACTTGGTCTTCTTTGAGCTGAGATTCCTTTCAAGGTATGGGATCGACTTGACGGTACCGGTTTCGTGTAACGCACCTTGGCAATAGAGGATATCGTCGAGGTTACTCGTTGTATCCAAGATCTCTATTAGTTTGTCCTCTGCCTCGGGTGCGTCCGCGTAGCTGAGCGCCTGGATCGCCGAATAACGAACCTGCCAGCGCTGATCTCGGAGAAGGCGAAACACCGGCTCCAGGTCGAGATTTCTTGGCTTGTGCAATTTGCTCAATAAATCCAGCAGACTTGAGAGCACGTACTTGTCCTGCTCCTTGTCGACGCGAGACAAGAGAATCGAAGCGCAGTCTGAATTTCGGATCTTCAAGCCAAGCTTGCCGAGAATGAAGTATGCAGCCGCACGCCGCTCTTTGTCTCGTTCTTTGAGGACATACTCGGCCAGTTCGTCCACCATCCAGGCATCCGCCAGATTTTCAGCTTCTCTGTGAGCTTGCCAGCCGATCGAATCGTCAGAGTTCTTGCAGGTTTCATCGATAGTCATCCGTGCGATCAAATCCATCAGATATCCATTGCCGGGCGATCGTCCAGCGTGGGCATGGTACTTTGGGTTTACGTGGCCTTCGAAGGGAATATGTCGGCCTTGGATGTTTACGTCATAGATTTCTCGCAGCCTCCCTCCCCCAAACTTTTTGTCGCGCAGGCCGTAGCCAAGCGTCACCAGCACGCGTACCGCGTTGAACGGATAGTCTCCTCCATTGAAACCCACCAGGACAGGTTGCCCGTAATCAATGAACGTTTTACCTCCAAATGGTTGGCCCCACTTCAAATAAGGATGAGTCCGCAGGAAGACTTGGTTGAGGTACATCCCAATGTCCATCGCAAGTGAAAACGTGCGATTCGTCAGTTCCCAGCCCGAATTCGGAAAGGGAGATGGAGATTGCGCATTAAGTGCGTCGATTTCTTCTTGCGTTCGGGGCCGAGTCTCAATTTGGGTAGCAAACCATTCGCCCAAACTGTCCAGAGAATCCGGGGAGAAATCGGCCCGCCAACTTTCAAACCCTGGCGACGACTGCACTGTCACTGCGAGCTGCTCGATTCTTTCCGGGGTTATTTCTTGAAACCACTGGAAGTATGCCTTCAATTCCTTCTTGGACATTTCCGAGAACTTGAGAGTAAAGGGGGGTTGGATTGTTCTGTATGCGCTCATTTTGGGCGTTACCTTGCGGAAAATGCTATCTTACTTTGGCTTCAAGTCCGAACAATTCCCAAGCATTTGCTCGCGGTGCGATAATCCCCATCCATGCCCCAGTCCGTAACTAACCTGACCTTAGTCGTTAGCAACTACGAGGAAGCTCTCGAGTTCTACACGCAAAAGCTGGGGTTTGCACTGCTGCAGGACACCCCGCTCCCCGGCAATAAACGCTGGCTCCTCGTCGCTCCTCCTGATTCCACCGGCGCCGCGATTCTCCTCGCCGAAGCCGAAACTCCCGAACAATCCCTCGCCATCGGCAACCAGACCGGCGGCCGTGTCTTCCTCTTCCTCCACACCGACGATTTCTGGCGCGACTACAATTTATACCGGTCCCGCGGCATCCGTTTCCTCGAATCCCCTCGCGAGGAAACCTACGGCACAGTCGCCGTCTTCGAAGACCTCTACGGCAACAAGTGGGACCTGCTGCAGCCGGCTGCTTCTGCGAGCGCCTGACAACCAGTAATTGACACCCCGCCGGCCCCGGCGTAGCCTGAATTCGATGTTTCGTCGCTCCTACGTTTGCTCGCTTTTCCCCTCCCCATCCCATTCTTGTGGTTGTACGTGTTGTCCCCGCCGTGGGCCGGAGGATTCGAGTACGTAGCCTTCCCTAATTCAGACACTCGAACATCCATCGCCCACGATTCCCTTCGTGGGCTTTTTTGTTTTTGGGGAGCCGCAGCGAGCAATCGATATGAGCAGCGAAACGTCCATCAGTTCAATCATCGATTTTAAGGAGCGCCACATGAGCAAAATTCTTTCCGAAGTTCTCGATGCCAACGCCAACTACTCCGCGAATTTCGGCGAAAAGGGCAAACTCGCTCTTCCCCCTGCACGCCGCTTCGCCATCCTCACCTGCATGGATGCCCGCCTCGACCCCGCCAAATTCGCGGGCCTCTCCGAAGGCGACGCCCACGTGATCCGCAACGCGGGCGGCCGCGCCAGCGACGACGCCATCCGCTCCCTGGTCATCAGCTACAAACTGCTGGGCACCCAGGAATTCTTCGTCATCCATCACACCGATTGCGGCATGGAATTTTTCACCAACGACGTCATGCGCGATCTCCTGAACTCCAGCCTGGAAACCGCCGAGCTCACCCCCAGCGGCTTCCGCGACGTCGGCAAAGGCCCCGGCTCTCGGGCCGGCGAATACATCGAGTGGCTCGCCATCAAGAATCAGAAGCAGGCCGTCCTCGATGACGTTGCCCGAATCCGCAACCACCCGCTGGTTCCCAACTCCATTCCCGTCCACGGCTACCTCTACGACGTCCGCTCCGGCAAACTCCTCGAAGTCGAAGCCGCCAAATCCGCGATAGCATAGCTCTCAAAATGCAAAAGCCCCACCGTGCACAATCACGGTGGGGCATTCTCGAATTCTCTGTGCAGTCGCCTTTCTTAACTCTGTGATCTCTGTGTGAACTCTTCTCCTATTCTTTCCCCACCAAAAACGCATACTGCTCCGCCGTCAACGGCACCACCGACAACCTCCCAATCTTAATTAACGGCGACTCCCGGAAAATCTTCTCCTTTTGAATTTGCTCCAGCGAAATCACCCGCGCCAACCCCGCGCCAGCCTTGATCTTGACCAGCGGATTCTTCGGATCCTTCGCGTCCGCCGAAACCACCGCCGCCGTTCCCACCGCGCTCTTCACATTCCCCGTTTCGTAAATCACCAGCCGATCTCCCGCCTGCATCGCGCGCATGTGCATCACCGCCGTCGGGTTTTTCACTCCATCCCAGGTCGACTCGCGATCCTTCACCAGGTCCGCAAACGAATATTCCGACGGCTCCGTCTTCAGCAAATAATAGTTCGCCACCGCGCTCTCCCTGCTGCTTGTTTTCTTTCGTGCAACCTAATGAGCCTAGCTCACGAACATCAACGCTTCAACTCTTGAACTCTCGAACTCTCAGTCTCCCCAACTCCCCACCACGCCGCAGCCTCCGCCGCAACTGTCCCCGCGCTCCAGTACTTTTGGGGGATGCCTCCGGCGCACATTTCTATTGCCCTACCACCCGTCTCTGAGAGTACAATCACCCCAGAAATTAAGGTTGCCTCGTCTCTGGAGTCCCCCAGAGCGGTCTCGCAAAATTGATGAGCCGCACGCCCCACTCTCGACGGGCCCCCAGTCGGCCACTTGGCCTCTGCTTGCTCTGCTTTTGCGCATCCACTTTTTCGCTGGCCGTGCCCACGCGCGCCCAGGATTCTCCATCCGCCGCCGAAGCCGCTCGCCAGGAAAAAGCCCGCAAGTCCGCGCAGCAAAAAAAAGACTCCCACGTCTACACCAACGAAGATCTAAAGCAATCGCAAATTCTCACCCCGCAGGATCGCTCCCGGGTCGAAGCGCGCAAAAATAATTCTCCCGCGACTCCCGGCAAACCGTCCGATCCTTCCGTCAATGCCGAGAAAAATTCCGCTCCCGAAAGTTTGGGAGAAGTGGCCCGCCGCTACCGCCGCCGGCAACTTGAGCTTTCGCAAGCCGCCGAAGCCGCCGCCAAATCTCAGCGACAGTCCCGCTTTCCAATGGATCTCTCGCAACCCTCGTTCGCTGTTCCCGTCGAACCCGCCGCGCCGCGCGTTTCGCCGGATTCGCATCCGCGCCAATCCGTGAAAACTGCGCCGCGCCTCTCTCCCTTGCGCCGCGATCCATTTTCCCGCCAAACTTTTTCGCCCGCTCTCCCCAACGAGCGCAATCTTTTGTCGCCAAATTTGTCCGCTCCCGCGCGGCCGAATCTTTCGCTGAGAGATGCCGCGCCGCACGCGCCCGCGGCCCACGCAGCCACGCACGCCGCCGCTCCAAAATTGTTGCTCCCCGCAAAGCCGATGCCCGCGCGTCCTTCCGTCGCTCCTCCCGCCGCACCCGCCATCCATAATCTCGCCGCCTCCAAAGCCGTCCTCATCCAACCCGGCGACTCTCTGTGGAAACTCGCCCGCCGCCATCTTGGCAGCGGCTCCCGCTGGAACGAACTTCTCGCCTCAAATCCAACCATTTCCGATCCACATCGCATTCAACCCGGCACCCTCCTGGTTGTCCCCGTAACCGAACTCCGTTCCCGCGCGCAGCCCCTAAGCATCACCGTTCACAGCGGCGACTCTCTCTGGAAAATCGCCGCTTCCCAGCTTGGCAGCGCCTCCGCCTGGCCCTGCATTGCCCACGCCAATCCCCAGTTGCGCGACGCCAATCGCCTTCGCCCCGGCCAAATCCTGGCGCTCCCCGCGTCCTGCGCCAACCCTCTTTCCCGCTGATCGCTTCCACCGGTTTCCACCCTAAGGTATCCACCTGAGCATCGAATAAGGCCAGCCCTCGATTGAGCCCACAGGGTTTTCTTGGTATTTCTCTCCAGATTTCAGGTGTTTCCGGCATTGGCCGTAGGGGCCGCCCCGCCCGCGGCAACCCTCGCGGTCAGCGATGCAGCCAGTCCGCCCGGACCGCCTACTGGAGATCGTTTACGTGTTCCATTCGCGAAATTCCAAAATCTCCGTCGCTGCCGGTCGTCGCCGACCCGCGGGTGAACCACGCTGATGGAAGAGGAATGCAAAGTGCCCATTCATTCGGAGCGCGACATCGTTGTGGCCCGTCAAAAAGGACGGGCCCTCGCCACGCAACTCAAATTCTCTGTGGGTAACGCGACGATGATTGCAACAGCCATTTCCGAACTCGCCCGCAATATCGTCTCGTACGCGGGCAAGGGCGAAATCGTCATGAGCATCGTTCTCGATTCCGATCGCACGGGCATAACGATTGTCGCGTCCGACAGCGGCCCCGGCATTTCCGACATCCCGCTTGCTCTGCGCGACGGATACTCCACTTCCGGCAGTCTCGGCATCGGCTTGCCCGGTGTTCGCCGTCTGATGGATGAGTTCGACATTAATTCGCAACTGGGCCACGGCACAATTATTACGGTGACAAAATGGAAACCATAAATTCTCCTCTCGTCGAATACGGCGTTGCTAATTTCGCGCTAGCCGGTGAAGGCACTTCCGGCGATTGCCACGTGCTCATCGCCCGACCCGAGGGACTACTCGTCGCCGCCATTGACGGCATCGGCCACGGCGAAGAAGCCGCGGACGCCGCGAAAACCGCCGCATCCATTTTTCAGAACGCAGCCGACGAGCCGATCATCTCGCTGGTCGAGGAATGCCACCGTGCTCTGCGCGCCACGCGCGGCGTCGTGCTCAGTGCCGCTTCAGTTGATTTTGTTCATGGGATGATGACCTGGCTCGGCGTCGGCAACGTGGTGGGCGGCCTCGCGCGAGTGGTCCCCAGAGGCTCGAACTATCCGGAAATGCTTCTTCTCCGGGGCGGCATCGTCGGCAAGCAGTTGCCTCCGCTCCAAGCCGCCGTTCTTCCCGTGTTCCAGGGAGACGCGCTGTTCTTCTCCACCGACGGCATTAACGGACGTTATGTGGAAACGGTTTCCCCGCGCGAAAATCCCCAGCGCGCCGCGGACCGGATTCTCCAGAAATTCCACACCGCCACCGACGACGCACTGATCCTGACCGTCCGCCTGGTCGGCATCCAGAAATAATCCACTTCCCAAAGCCTTTCTTGGTTTCCGCGCGATTGTCGAATTCTGCTTTTCGCTTTTCGTTTTTCGAATTTCGCTTTCGGCTTACGGCTTAGGGCCTTCATCTCTAACTGTTGGCTGTCGACTGTAGACTGTCGACAAGCATTTCCGCCCTTCTGCTGATGCACCCAACCGCCCATTGGAAACATCTAAATTATTGTTACTAGCGATTCGTTCTTTGCCGATTTTTCGATGCATGTTTTTGTAACTGCTGTTTTTCCCAAGCGTCAAATCAAAGACAAGCGAATTTGAAACTCGCCCGCGCAGAACACGCCCGCTTTTTTGCGGCGTGCCCGCGGTAATTTGGAAAGGAAATCAATCTCATGAAACTCTCGAAACTTTCTCTCGCATTTTTCAGCTCGGCGTTGCTTCTTTCTTCGGCCGCCGTCGCTGGAGACTCCAACAAGGCCTCGATCCAGTTGTATGAAAAGGTCAGCGTCGAAGGCCAAGCGTTGAACCCCGGCAAGTACACCGTCAGCTGGGACGGCTCCGGACCCAACGTCCAGGTCACCGTTTCGCAGGGTAAGCAGACCGTGGCGACCTTCCCCGCTCATCTCATCGAGCAGGCCACTCGCAACACCGAAGACGCTTATGGCTCCGCCTCTGAAACCGACGGCTCCCGCACGCTCACCGCGATCTATCCCAACGGCAAGCGCTTCTCTATCGAAATCGAGAACAAGTCCGCCAGCCAGGCGGCCAGCAGCCCCGCTTCCAAGTAACTCCGTTCCCGGGTGGCCTACCCTTCGCGCATTTTGCGAAGGGTAGGTCCCCTCTTCTCTATTCCGATCTCAGCGTACTCTGCGCTCTCAGCGAACTCAGCGTAAATTCCCTTCCGAGCCGTTTCCCCATTCCGAACTCTTATCTCTAAACTGTCGACTATAAGCTCCTCTGCTTCCTCCCACGGGTCGCTGGTCACCGGTCGCTGGCCACTCTCCTCAAACTATCCTCTCGCACCGCTTCACATCCCGCGCCTCCGCCAATAGCTTCTCCACCCTCTCCAAAAACTTCTCCGTATGCGGCAGCTTCGCATGCAACTCGAAAGTCTCCACATCCTTCCACCGCGAATGCAGATAGTACAGCCGCGCATTCCGCACCGACCGGTACCCATGCACCTCCAAACACCCCGCCTCCGCCCGCGTCGCCGTCACCACGTCCCCCAGCGCCGCCTCAAACACACTCTCTTTCCCGTCCAGCACCAGGAATCGCCCAAATATGTAGAGTTCCATTTTTCCCTCGTTTACCCTGAGATCCTTCGCGAAGGGCCGTCCTCCATAACTACCCAGTCTACGCCGCTTCGCCTATCCCTAGCGCCGGAGGCGCGGCACATATTAGCCCAGTGCGCGAGCGCTGGGTCGGAACCCCCACAAGATTTCCGAAGCGCCGTAGGCGCGGCACATTCTTCTCACCCAAAACCACAACTCACCACTCGTAAAAGCACAGGCTGTCCGTCCGAATTATTGGAAAGCAACACTGCGGATCGCGGAGCTGCGCAAACGAGAATGGAGAGCGAAGAAAAGCCCACCCTTTGCCAACAACGCAAAGGGTAGGCCACCCAGGAGGTTTCTAAAACTTAAGGGTGCGCCACCCGCCCCTCCTTGCCGCCAGTTTCGAGAGCGATTTAGGTAGAATGAGATTCGTTGCGAATCTCTGCGCGAAGAGTTGCGGACAAAACCATGGCGGAACCAATTCTTACGTATCTTGGGACGATCTATCCCTGGCATTGCGATCATATGGGCCACATGAACGTGATGTGGTACGTGGGAAAATTTGATGAGGCTACCTGGCAGCTTTTTGCGTCCGTGGGGCTACCTTCCTCGCGCCTGCGCCAGGAAGGGATTGGGCTTGTGGCGGTGGAACAGCGCATCGAATACAAACGCGAACTGCTGGCCGGCGACACCATCTCCATCCGCTCGACCTTTCGGGAGGTCCGCGAAAAAGTCCTGATCTTTTGCCACGAAATGACAAATCAGGAGACCCAGGAACTTGCCGCGCGCACTTTTTTGACCGGCGTTTGCATTGACCTCAAGACCCGCAAGGCACGGCCTCTCCCCACCGACATCCGCGAACGCATCGCCGCCGCATCCTCCTAAAAGCACTTCCCACCCCGCACCACCGACCATTCGAATGGACACTCGCCATTCGAAACGTTTTCCACACCATTCGAACGCGCATGTAACCTTCTGTAACTAGACATCTAATTACCTGATGAATACACTTCGCCCATGACAACGAAACGATCCGGCTCACCCTACGACCTTTGCCAGTTTACATTCGCCGATGGACGCGGCTGCTGCATGCCCTCCATCCCGAAGAAGCCGACAGTCTACAGTTGACAGTTCACAGCCGAAGAGGGGAGAAGCGGAGAGAAAGAGCAAAGAGCGGCTCACCGCAGAGACGCGGAGCACGCAGAGATCGGAGAGCAGAGAAGAGGCGGAAACGGTTAGACCTTGCCGCGGTCCCTCTCTGCGCAGCCCGACGCGCCCCTTCGGCGAAGCTCAGGGCAGGCCAACTGCGGCGCGTAAGAGAAAATCGGGCTGCTTCGCTCCCCTCGGCTTCGCTCGGGGCAGGCTAGTTGACAGAAGGGGCAAATTCGCTGCTGAGAAGAGGAGGCGAGATGATCGGAGGTCGCAACGGCTTGGAGCAGCGCGAAACGCGGCAATCTTGCCTTTTCTGTCATCCCGAGCGGAATGGCCGATTTTCTCTTCCGTTCGCGCCGCGCGAACGTCGGCCATGCAGAGAGGGACCCCGGCAACCAACCCAGTCCAACGCAAACCAGTGGCACGCCCGCGGACGCAACCTGAGGATGCGTTAATGGCCGTCTACCACGTCTACATCCTCGCCAGTGCCACGGGTGTCCTCTACACGGGCATGACAAATTTTCTGGAGCGCCGCGTGCGCCAACACAAAGCGAAGCTCATCGAAGGTTTCACGAAACAATACGAC
>DATLVJ010000168.1:0-2161 GCA_035577585.1 Candidatus Limnocylindrales bacterium | reverse complement strand
ATCGATCTCTTCGCCCGCGCGGACAGGAGCAACCTCGGGAAACATCGGTAAGAGGGTAGCAGATTTCTTTGGCGCAACGGCGCTGCGATGCCAAGCCGCAACCCGCGTTTGTTAGATTGGAGGTAATATGCGATTGCTGCTCTTCTTTGCGGCGGCGGGGCTTCTATCCGCGGCGCCCAAAGCCACGCAAGGCGATTTCGATAAGCTGGTCGACCAGTATTTCGACGATTTTTTCCGCTACAATCCAACGCAAGGCACCGCGGCGGGGTTTCACCAGTACGATCCGCAGCTCGAGGATTATTCGCTGGCGACGATCGCCGCCGAAATCCGTTCGCTCAAGGGATTTCTAACGAAGTTCGAGCAGTTTCCCGCCAATGCCTTGACTGCCGACACCGCCGCGGACCGCGATCTTGTGATCCACAACATCCAGTCGCAATTGCTGAGCCTGGAAACCATTCGCATGTGGGAGAAAAATCCGGATGTGTATTCCAGTAGCATCACGAGCAGCGCCTTCACTATCATCAGCCGCAGGTTCGCGCCGCCCGAAGAACGCCTGCGGTCGCTGATCGCGCGCGAGCGGCTCATGAAGAACGTGCTGGGTCAGGCGCGCCACAATCTGCGTAATCCGCCGCGCATCTATACGGAGGTTGCGCTGCAACAACTGCCGGGTCTCGCCGGATTTTTCAAGTCAGACGTCCCGGCGGCGTTTAAGAAGGTCACCGACCGCAAACTGCTCGACGAATTCCAGGCCAGTAATGACGCGGTCATCGCCGCCCTGGGTGAGTATCAGGCATTTCTGAAAAACGATTTACTGCCGCGATCGAAAGGCGATTTCCGGATCGGCGCGGAGAACTATAGCAAGAAGCTCTCCTACGACGAAATGGTGGATCTGCCGCTCGATAAGGTGCTTGCCGTGGGATATCAGAACCTCCGGCAGAACCAGGAGGCGTTTCGCGCGACCGCCGCGAAAGTCGATCCGAAACGCGCGCCGCAGGACATCCTGCACGACCTCGAAAAAGATCATCCGGCGGCGGATCGCCTGTTGCAAACTTTCCGCGACGTGCTGGGCGGTCTGCGCCAGTTCATCGTGGAACACAAAATCGTGACCATCCCGTCGACTGTGCCGCCCATCGTCGAAGAGACGCCGCCGTTTATGCGGGCGCTGACAACGGCCTCGATGGACACTCCGGGACCCTACGAAAAAGTCGCCAAAGAAGCATTTTTCAATGTGACGCTGCCCGAGCCCGGCTGGACCCCGGAGCACGTGGAGGAGCACCTGGAGAGCTTCAACCGCGGCACTATCATCAGTACCGCTGTCCACGAAGTTTATCCGGGACACTACACGCAGTTTCTCTGGGTGCAGAATGCTCCCTCAAAAGTGCGCAAATTGATTGGCGCCGGGAGCAATGCCGAGGGTTGGGCGCACTACAGCGAGCAAATGATGCTCGACCAAGGGTACGGCGCTGGCGATCTCAAATTAAGGCTGGGCCAGTTGCAGGATGCTCTGTTGCGCAACGCGCGCTACATCGTGGGTATCCAGATGCACACCGGCAAAATGACCTTCGCGCAGGCCGTTGAGTTTTTCGTGAAGGAAGGATATCAGACGCATGCCATCGCGGAAGTGGAAACCAAGCGCGGCACGTCCGATCCGACGTATTTGGTTTACACGCTCGGCAAGCTGGAAATCATGAAGCTGCGCGAAGACTACAAGAATCTGCGCGGCGCGAACTTCTCGCTGCTGGAATTTCACGACAAGTTTCTGGCGCAGGGATTTCCACCCATCAAAATTATCCGCCGCGCCATGCTGGGCAACGACAGCCCGGTCCTGTGATTCCGCGCTACCCGGTTTACCTGTTCGATATCGACGGCACGCTGCTCGATTCCGCGCCCGATATCTGTGGGGCGCAAAGCGACGTCCTCGCCTCCGCGGGCTGCCCGGGCGTGACCTTCGAATTTCTGCGCGGCTACATCGGCCTGGAACTACGCGCGGTGTTCAGTGCGCTCCTCCCGCATCTCACTCCGGCGGAAATGGAGCAGTTGAGCGAGCAGTACTCGATCAACTATCGAGCGCGGCGACACCAGCAAACACGGCTCTACCCAGGTGTTGCGGAAGCGCTGGCGGCGCTCTCAGGCAGAAAGTCGACCGCCACCACCAAGAGCA
>DATLVJ010000167.1:0-4727 GCA_035577585.1 Candidatus Limnocylindrales bacterium | reverse complement strand
GGATTCTTTGGGTTTACCGTCACCTCGTTCTTCTGCCGTGCTTTCGCCGCAAACTCAGCGGCATTGTTCTTATCCTGCACCGTGTCTTCAGAAGACAAAATATTCTCAGATCCTGGGCCTAAGATCTGCGCTAGGGAGGATACATCGTAGCTCCCTGCCGCCTGAATCAATGCATCTACCGCTTGCTTCGGGGTAGCAAATGTTTTCTGGGCTGCCTGTGGAGCCCCAGGCGCTGCTTGCGCGAGGGCCACCGATGCTCCGAACAAAGCAAGCAGCAAAGAGGTAAGGAGCTTGTGCCATCCAACAACTGCTTTACTTGAGTTCATGTGATTGTCCTTGTTCATGGATCGATTACCTCCGTCTCCCGCCGCCACCGCCGCCACGGGACCCACCACCGCCGCCACGAGAACTGCTCATACTTGAAGAACCTCGCGAACTGCTGGCGCGCGCGCTGCTGCCGCCACCCGATGAACCGCCAAAGGCCCCGCCTTTCGAGCCACCACCCGAACCGGACGATACATTTCGGCCTCCGACACTGTCACCACCTCCACCCCTCTTTGAATCCATGCCGCCCGCGCTTGGTCGGTTGCCACCGCCACCTGAAGCTCCCGCGCGATTAGATGAGCCCCGATCCCCGGCCCCTCCGGACGCGCGGTTGCTTGCTCCGGATTGTTGCTGCCGTTGGCGTGCATCTGACTGGCGATTGGACATGGAATCTCCACGAGACGTTCCGCCGAACTTGTTCGCCGTGGAACGGTCAGAGTAGGGAGCACCACCGCGGTGTTGAGGATTATGTTGCCAATTACCACTTCCACCTCCGCCGCGATTGCCGCTACCGACACTGGTATTGCGGTTGCCACCGTTGACGTTCGTGTTTCTGTTGAAATTATTATTGTTGTTGATGGTGACGTTATTGTTGCCACCCCAACCGCAGTTCCCCCAGCCGCCGCCCCACGCCGCTCCCATTGCCACTCCAATTCCGAACGAAATTGCCATGCCGGCCGCGTAGTAGCCAGGCGGCGGGTAGTAAATCGGTGGATATGGGTAAACGGGAGGACCGTAGACGACCGTCGGGTTATAACTCGGAACGTAGACTACTTCCGGGTTGGACTGTTCGATGACTACAACGGTCTTGCTCTCGACAACTTTTGTTTCTACCTTCATCTGCTCATTCGACTTCAAGTTCCCTGTGTCCTTTGCCTTTGAACGCATGCGTTGCACGGCATCCATGACGTCGGATTGCTGCGCCAAAAAGGCGTTGCCGAGATCTGTCGTCCACTGGACGTCGTCTGCCAGACGCTTTACGAGATCTGGAAGCCCGGCCATGGCTTGGATACTCGAGTCCCAAGGCTGCTTGGCTGCTGCATCGGAAAGGGCTTTGTCTTTCAGATTCTTGTTTTTTATGAGCCACTGCTGAAGCTGCACGATTTCCAGTGGATACGTCGAAGCTGCCAGTACTTGAGCCAATAGCGGGTCGGGATAAAGAGCGATCGGCGAAACCAGAGCATCCAGCTGATCATTCGGAATTTTGGGAGCTGTTTCGGCGGGCGCGCCCTCTTGCTGCGAAACCGGCTCGGACCGCGTCAATGGCGCAGTGCCAGGTAGCAGCACAAGGGAGCACACCATTGCGGTCAGTCGGCTCGACATGGTGCGGAATCTCATTTTTCACCTCTGGGCTTCATTGCCATTCCGGTATAGACGCGTCGTGACAGTGGGGACACTGGCAAAATTAACAGCGCCTGCGGGAAATGGGGAACCTCGACAAACCGCCACCAGGAGTCTCAGAAAGGCGCCCCAACTGCGGCTCGCGTGAGTGGGGACTCACTGGCAGTTTTGACAGTTTGCCCGAATCGCTAGCTCCCTTACCGTGCAATCCAGTAGCAGGGATAGGCGCAACCGGCTAGGTCTGCGTGTGAGCAAGAGCAAACGAAATGAAGCCAATCGTTCAATGTTTATAACCAGCCGGCGGTCCTGCATACGTTAGGATTTCCATTCGAAACTTCGCGATTAGGCTCAAG
The DNA here is from genome assembly GCA_035577585.1 of Candidatus Limnocylindrales bacterium. Classification (GTDB taxonomy): domain Bacteria; phylum Acidobacteriota; class Terriglobia; order Acidiferrales; family UBA7541; genus Acidiferrum. The sequence continues at coordinate 2,709 of DATLVJ010000167.1, read as the reverse complement.
AGGAGCATTAGTAGGCGAGAACGTTGCAGGCGACGTTATGAACATCATTAGAGTCGAAGGCATAGTCTTTGCAACTGGACTTGCACTCCTGACGATTTGGGGGGTTGCACGTATTCACCGGACAATAGCGTCACGAAATGCAATCGCCAGGTTTCAAACGGAAGAAGCTGGCATGTCCCCAATGGCCGATCCAATTTTGGGAACAAGGGTTGACTTTACGTTATGGGCTACCAATCGAGTGACGGCATACGAGACGAGTCTTTTACAGAAAAAAGATCAGCCGCTCGCAATTCTTCGGGTTCCCAAGATCAGTCTTGAGGTGCCGGTATTCGATGACACGGATGAGCTTACGCTGAATCGCGGGGTTGGCAGAATTCGGGGAACAAAACACTTTGGGCAACACGGTAATGTCGGCATAGCGGGACACCGGGATGGCTTTTTTCGAGGGCTCAAAGACATTGTGCCCGGTGACGTCATTGAGCTCGTGAATGGCGGAAGAACGGAACACTACGTGGTTAAACAAATTCAAATAGTAAATCCCGAAGACACGTCCGTTTTGCGTCCGACGTCAAGTTCAACTTTGACCTTAGTGACTTGCTTTCCGTTCTACTACGTGGGCAGCGCACCGCAGCGGTACATCGTTACGGCTGTCATTCAGGATTCTGGCCAGCGGGACTAGAGACAAGCGGGGTCTCGAGTACCGCTGGCTAGAACATTACAACAAGGAGAAAAACGATGAGTTCAATTGGATCCTCGAAGACGATCTTGCAATGCCTGCTGGCGGGAGGCGCTCTTTGTTCTGCCTTCTCTCTGCCAGTGGTCGCACAAGTGAAAAGCACCGAAACAGTGGAGCACGGCACGGCCACCAAACAGGTCACGGTTGAACGCGGAGAGATTGTCTATGTCTCCGGGAATGACTTGGTCGTTAAGATGGAGGATGGTTCTCTGCGGGACTTTTTCAATGTTCCGGACAGCACAACCGTCACCGTCGATGGCCGGCAGCTCAATGTCCACCAACTTAAGCCGGGCATGAAGGTGGAGAAGCAGACCATTACCTCAACGACACCAAGGTTGATCACGAAGGTCGAGACTGTCACCGGCAAGGTGTGGCACGTCTCGCCGCCCAACTCTGTTGTTTTGACGTTGGAGGACGGCACGAATCAGTCATTCAAGATTCCTAAAGGGCAGAAATTCACGATCAATGGGAGTGAAACCGATGCCTTTGGCCTAAAGAAAGGCATGGTTGTCTCCGCGCAGAAGATCACCGAGGTTCCGGAAACAGTAGTCTCTCAGGAAGTCAGAAGAACCGGAGTCATGCCTCCTCCGCCGGCAGCTCCAAAACCGGATGTTCCGGTCTTAATCGTCGCGGCGCCTGCGCAAGCAGCTCCGGTAGAGGAAGCAAAAGCAGAGCCGGCACCCTCAGTGCTGCCTAAAACGGCCAGCGACTTGCCGCTCATCGGACTTCTGGGAGTGCTCCTTTGCGGGCTCTCTCTGGCGTCCATCGCGGTACGGAAGTCAATCGCCTGACTCGGGCAAATTGAAGACCTGGTTTGCGGGACCGCGCCAATTCACCCCACGGCAGACAGCGACGGCCAACAAGACGGGCTCGGAAGGGGAGTCGCCCTCCCCTTGCGGGCTTACTAGGAATGAATACAGCGAAATCGCGTCGGGGATGCCGATTCAGCGGTCGGATCAGGTTTTCCCGATACTGATCGTCAAATTGTAAGTGAGCATGTGTATTGTTCTGCCGGAGGGGCCAGATTCCTCTCTGGATTGCTCGCGGTTCGGACCACGCGCGAGTTTCTCGTCGAGCGCCGCCTTAAGTTCAACCCGCTAACAGATTACTGCGCTGCAGCCAAAATTCGTTGCCGTCTAACCCGGAAGAAACTGTTATGAGCGACAACACCCACATCGAATCCACGGCGTTCCGGCAGGCGCAACTCCAGAGCGAACGGTTACGTCTCTTGATCGTTCTTGTAACTATCGGCATCGGCTTTTTACTGCGCTCGGTGCGCGTTTTAATTCACAGTGGTGACGAAAACGTTCAATTGTGGTTGACAACGCTGGGCGTGCTAGCTCCATTCGCGGGGGCCGAGTTCCTGATGTTGCGCGCTGTGGATCGCGCGCATGAGCAACAGCGGGATGTCTCAAAGGCAGCATGGATCGGGAACATAGTCGTGGAGAACGCCCTTCCTGCACTCGGCATCGTGTTGACCACGAGTAGCTCCATCGCACCGGCCTACCGGGCCTTGGCCCATCCCTCCGTACTGGTCTTCTTTCTGTTTATCACACTGTCGACGCTGCGTCTGAGTCCGGCGCTTTCCCGGCTTTCTGGAGTGGTGGCAGCAGCTAGCTACCTGGGAGCCGCACTTTTTCTGGGCTGGAAACCGTCATTTGCGGGTGGCACATCTATTGTTTCTCCTCAGAAAGCGGTCATTGATTTTGCACTTGAATTCGTCATAGGCGGGTTTGTTGCCGGTATGGTCGCCGGCGAAATACGAAAGCAGGTTAATGCAGCTTTGCGGGAGGCAGAGACGCGACGCCAGATGGATCGAATGGAACATGATCTCGAAGTGGCAAGGTCGATCCAGCGGTCTTTGCTTCCGACCTCCATGCCTCAACTTGAGGGCTACGAGATCGCGGCGTGGAACCAACCTGCGGATCAAACCGGCGGAGATTATTATGACTGGCAACTTTTGCCGGAGGGCA
>DATLVJ010000166.1:0-4738 GCA_035577585.1 Candidatus Limnocylindrales bacterium | reverse complement strand
TATCCCAGTTTCTCCGCGCCTTGCGCCAGGCAATCGAACAGGCAAACCGTCAGGTCATGCGCGGTGGTGTCCACTTTGACGCAGATCACCTCCTCGCCGCGCGTGAAGATCCCGTCGGTCAGCGTTCCGCCTACGTCGATGTCGACAGTCAGCAAAGGTGCCTCAGGAATGTGCGGCTCGAAGAATCTTCCGCACTTCGTCCGAACTGGTCGTCCATCCAAAAAACGACTCCACGTTAAAGAGCGTCGCCGCCTGCATCTCTGCGGGCCCGGCCTGCAGCGTCCCGTCCACAATCAGGATCGGCCAGTAATCCAGGAAATAAGCGTCGCGCAACGTGGATTCCACGCAAACGTTGGTGGCGATTCCTGCCAGGAAAAGATACCGGATGCCGCGCGTACGAAGAAGGGAATCAAGTGTCGTGCCGGCGAAGCCGCTGTAGCGCGTCTTTAGGACAACCAGATCTCCTTCCTGAGGTTTCAGCTCCTCCACAATTTCAAAATCCCACGTTCCCTCCGTCAGCAACTTCCCGCGAAGCTCCGGCCGGCAGCTCATCAGGTGCATCGCCAACTCTTTCCGCGGATTCGGGGAGCCTGCTCCTCCACTGTTGCTCAAATCTGGTTTGTAGCCCATTTGCAGATAGACCACCGGAACGCCGGCGCGGCGCGCGGCCACCAACAACTCCTGAATGCAATTAATAATGGAAGGAGTCCCGGAAATGTCGGCCCCCGCGATGTCCAGCAAGCCGCCTTTGGACGCGAAGGCGTTCTGCATGTCGACCACGACAACCGCGGCCTGGCGAAGCTCGATTTCGATGGGCTCTGGCTTGGCGCTAAGTATGGTCACGGAACGTTCTTTTGCCCGTATGGCCGGCATTTCGATCCACAACCATCCGGCCAGGTCTCTCCGTATTGTCCAAGCTCAGAACGAATACTTCAGCGAAAACTGGAACTGCCGCGGGTTGAACATAGTCCGCGGACCGCCGAAGCCGGGGTTAGGAACTGGGGGGCCGGCCGCCGGACAACCAGCTATTGCCGCATGCGAAATGGCGATCGAAGTCGCGTCCTTATAGTGATTGGGAATTTCGCCGTTGCAGAAATTGTACGTGCCGTACACCGACGTGACTTCATTCACGTTCGCGCGGTTAAAGGTGTTGAACATGTCCATTGCCAGATCGATTCGCTGCCGCTCGCGGAACCGGAAGTACCGCGAGATCCGCAAGTCCACCGTCCGGAAATTGTCTCCCCAGTAGGAATTCCTCGGCGCGTATCCCACGCGGTCGGTAACCGGATTGGTGTCTCCGTTGGCGTCAAACCCCACGAACATCGTAAACGGCCGCGGGCTCTCCACGGTTACGATGCCGCTCAACTCGAAATACCGGGCAAAGCTCTTCTCCGGCGCGCTGGCCGTGAAATTCGCCACGAACCGGTGCCGTATGTCCTGATTCGAATTGGCCCGCTCCAGCGACCTCTTGTACAGGTCCTGCGGCGTGCTGACGAACGTCGTGAACGTTCCGTCGTCCAGCGTTTTGGAAAAAGTGTAATTGGCGTTCAACTGGAAATACCGGCCGGCGCGCTCCGTCGCGGAGAGCGTCAACCCGTGGTAGATGCTGTTGCCGCTGTTGTCCGTGTAATAGATCAACCCGGCGGGCCACAACGGCCCGCTGAAATTATCCTTGCCGGCGGGAAATCCCGGAAGCGCGGGCGGGGCGGGTGCGCACGGATAAAGTCCGGTAGCTACGCCTGCGGTGGGGCACACGTTTAAGTTTTCCGCGCGAACCTGGTGGTGCGACGACACGAACAGGTACCCGATATTGGCAACAAAACCCTTTCCGATCTCCCGGTCAATCTCCAGGCTGGCCTGTTCGGAGTAGGGAATCTGGCTGTGCCGTTCCACCGTTCCATCGCCGACCGGTGACACCAACCCCTGTGAAAGGTCGGTGATCATCTTCACCGGTTGATACGTTCCATTCATCACCAGTTGCGCCGCGGCGTCCGCCGGCTCGATTCCGAACGGGCTGAAGGGCATCGGAATGTACGGCAACTGGCTCAATGAATACGTTGCGTTGAACGCGCCGTCGCGGATGCCGGGCAGCGTCACGCCCGTCAGCGTCAATGGCCGCTGCGGATAGGTCACGAACAGGAACGATGTGTTGTACCGGTCGTCGAACAGCCCGAACCCCGAACGTATCACCGTGTGCTTGTCCGGCGCGAACGCGATGCCTACGCGGGGTTGGAACCCCTTGTAGTTGTCCGCGATCTGCTTCTCCAGCCCATGCTCAAAATCCCAGCGCAGCCCGTAGTTCAGCGTCAACCTCGGCGTCAGCTTCCACTGGTCCTGAATGAAGAAGCCGGCGTAGCTGTGATTGATGTCCGCAAAATAATTCTTCACCTGGTCGGGAGGATACGCGTTCTGCCAGTTGGTGTTCACCGGCGGGGGAATCGTTCCTTGCACCACCGTGCTGTCCGCGGTGCCCAGCGGCGACGGCCAGAAGACGACCGGCGTTCCATTCTGTGCGTCCGCCGGGTTTGGTCCCGGCGTGACCGGGAATGGAGGCAGCGTCGCATTCTGCGGCCCAAGCGCCAGCGGGCACGGCCCCTCCGCAAAATTGGACGTCAGGTAGGTTGCCGGATCAACTCCCTTCAAGCTGCCTACATAGTTCGCAAAATCCACCAGGCAATTGACGCCGGGCAACACGATGCGCATCGGCGAAAATCCGGGCCAAATAATGTGGTCGTTCAGATGGTTGTAGTCGGCCCCGAATTTGATCAGGTGCGCGCCCTTAACCCAATACAGCGAGTCCGCAATCTGGAACCGGCTTTCATACGTTGCATCGAACACGCCGAAGTTGTGGCCGATCAGCAAAGAGTTCGGCAGGTCCAGGTTCGGCTGTCCCGTATCTCCGGGGAATGTCGAATGCCGCCGGGCCCACTGCACCAGGGCCGTGTTGATCAGATTTGGTTTGAACTGGGTGGAGAGAATGCCCACCAGCGATTGATCCCGCAAAAAATTGTTGTGGCCGCTGCTGGGCGCGCCGATTCCCCCTCCGTCCAGCGTGTCCCCCACCAGCACGTTCAAATCGCGCGCGTCCTCAATGTTGTAGCGCACCGAAACGTGATTGTTTGCGTTGAACTGGTGATCGATCTTGATGATGCCTTTGTCGGAATCCTGCGTCTTCAGGATGCCCAGGTCCTCCGGGGCTATCCCCAGCATCGCCTTGGCCGCATTGATCAGCGCCAGGTTGTTGATCAATACCGTCGGGTACGTCGGAGCCTCCCCGCGCCGCTGCCCTTCATAGTTCAGGAAGAAGAAGGTCTTGTCTTTCTGGATCGGGCCGCTCAGCGTGCCGCCAAACTGGTTCTGCCGCAGCGTGTTCGGCTGCGGGTCAGGGACGTCGGATGGTTTCAGCAGCGAACGCGCGTTCGTCGCGTTGTTCTGCAGATAATCGTAGAGCGAGCCGTGAAAATCGTTGGTCCCGGACTTGGTGACGATGTTCACGATGCCGCCGAGCGCCCGGCCATATTCCGCCCCGAAACTATTGTTCACCACCCGGAATTCACTCACCGCTTCCTGCGAAGGCGTCTAGCGTTGCGATCCCGTCGCCGAGTTGATCGTGTCCGCGCCATCCACTGTCACCATGTTGCTCAGGTCCCGCATTCCGCCAAACGAAATCCGGGTCACTTCCGTCTCTGTAATCGTCGATTGCAAACTGGTGCGGCCCGTCGCGACTCCGGGCGTCAGCAGCGCGAAGTCCGTAAACAGTCGGCCGCTGATCGGCAGCGACTGAATCTGCCGCGTGTCAATCACTTGGCTCAGTTCCGTGCGCGTCGGTTCCACCGGCGGGATCTCCGTGCTCACTTCCACTTTTTCTCCCACCGACGCCACTTTCAGCCCGATATCCACCGTGGCCACCTGCGCCACGCTCAGCACAATGCCGGTCTGCGTGTATTTGGCGAACCCCGTTGCCACCGCCGTCAGTTCATAATGCCCGGGCGAGAGGTTTGGCAGCACGTAATACCCGTTGTCATTGGAGACGGTGCTGTAGCTCCGATTCGTATCCGGGTCGCGCAGAGTGATGCTCGCTTTGGGGACCGCCCCTTCGCTCGCATCGTGCACGGTTCCATTCAATTGCGCGCTGCCAGTTCCGCCCTGCGGATAGGCTGGGACACCGGTAGCCAACAAGAAAATTACAGACAGGAATACCATCAGACCTGCGATACGCCTCATGCCTCACCCCTTTCAGGTAAGCCCCTGCGAGTGTGCAGGAGAAGCCTGCCTGAGGACGGACGTTGTTCAATGGTGAGCAGGTCTACCGCCAGCGTCATGCGTTGTCAAGACTTTAATCGCTCAGGACGTGCGAATATCGCGCAGTCGCCGGTTTTTTGCTTTACCTTATCGCCCGCGCCGTTTTTTGCACTCTCCACTCGTTCGAAATTTCATTCGGGGACCGTCCCGATTTGAACTCTCGCGGCTCGAGCATGGTATCCTCCGTGGCCCCTTGACGCCTTTCGTCAAAAAACGATATCCCAACTTCAGCAACAATAAGGCGTCGCAAGGAATCGGAGCGCTTCCGAGGCTGAGGTGGTAGTGTGGAATCGCGCTGTTGGAGACGGAAGCACGCCGCCAGATGAAATATTGCTCGCAAATTTTCTCCGCCGTTTTCCTTCTCGCCGTGCAACTCGGCGGTATCAACAGCTCTTTTTTGCTCGCGCCACAACTGGATTCACCTTCCACAAAGCAG
>DATLVJ010000165.1:0-5582 GCA_035577585.1 Candidatus Limnocylindrales bacterium | reverse complement strand
CCTTGCGCGGCGGGCGCGGTGACGTAGCCGCAATTTGCCACATGCGCGCCCCCCCCCTCCTGGTTAGCCTTCAAGAAGTAGGTACCCAACGCCGCGCCGTTTTCTTTCCAAACGAAGGTTTCTTTGTCCGCGGCAAACCAGTATTCGAGCGCTTGTTGCTTGCTCATATCGTACGGAAGGGTGTAGGTCTCCCCAAGCCGAATCATCGGCTCGAGAATCGCCCAAACTGCATCACGATCGCTCTCTGTGGCGAGATGGATGGACAAGCAGCTTTCCTTATTTAAGGCCGATGAGTTTCTCAAACTCGGGTTCGGTCAAGACCGTCACGCCGAGTTCCTTGGCCTTGTCGTATTTGGAGCCGGGGTCGGCGCCGACCACTACATAGTCGGTTTTCTTGCTGACGGACCCGCTAATCTTGCCGCCGTGCTGCAGGACCAGTTCGGCAGCTTCTTCGCGGCTGCGGTGTTCGAGCGCGCCGGTAAAGACCAGGGATTTCCCGGCGAGTTTCTGGCTTTTGATTTCGCGCTTTTCAGCGGTGGGACGGACCCCCGCGGCGTGCAGTTTCTTGATCAGCTTGCGATTCGCCGACTCGCCGAAGAACTCCACGATGCTTTCGCTGACTTTAGGGCCGACCTCGGTGACTTTCTCCAGATCTTCCGCTTTCGCTTCTTCCAGTTCCTCAAGCGAGCCGAAATTTTCGGCCAGCAATTGGCCGGTGCGTTCGCCAACAAAGCGCATCCCCAGCGCGTAAATCAGGCGCGAAAGCGGCTGCTTCTTGCTGGCGGCAATTTCATCCAGCAGGTTTTGCGCGGATTTTTCCGCCATGCGTTCGAGATCTGCCACCTGGTCGAGTTTCAGCGAATACAGATCCGCAACATCCTTGACCAAACCCTTGTCCACCAGTTGGTCGACGATTTTGTCGCCAAGACCGTCGATATCCATCGCATGCCGCCCCGCAAAATGCAGCAGGGACTCTTTGCGTTTCGCCGGACAGGCGGCATTCACGCAGCGATAGGCAACCTCGCCTTCGGCTTTGTGAATCGCGCTTCCACATTCCGGGCACTTCGTCGGCATTTTGAAAGCTCGGCGATTCTTCCCTTCCTTCACCACTTTCAGGATATGCGGGATCACTTCGCCGGCGCGTTCGATCAAAACCGTGTCGCCGATGTGCAGGCCCAGGCGTTCAATTTCGTCCATGTTGTGCAGCGTCGAGCGGCTGACGGTAACCCCGCCAACCTGTACCGGTTCCAGTAAGGCAACCGGCGTAAGCGTTCCCGTGCGGCCCACCTGCACGATGATGTCGTTCACCACCGTGGTTTCCTGCCGCGCCGGGTACTTGAACGCGATGGCCCACCGCGGCGCCTTGGACGTGAACCCGAGTTCATTCTGCAACCCCGTGGAATTCACCTTGATCACCACTCCGTCGATTTCGTACGCGAGTTTCTCGCGCCTGGCGTCCCACGACTCGCAATATTTGATGACCGCGTCAATCCCGTCGCAAAGCTTCCAATCGTCGCTGGCGCGGAAATGGAGTTTTTTCAAAGCTTCGAGCGAGTCCGAGTGTTTCGCAAACGGCGCTTTGCCATCCACATAAAGGTAATACGCAAAAAAATCCATTCTGCGTTGCGCGGTAATCGCTGGGTCCAGCACTCGCAGCGAGCCTGCCGCAGAATTCCGCGCATTCACGAAAATCTTCCCGCCGATCTCTTCCTGCTGACGGTTTAAGGCCTCAAACGCCTTGCGGGTCATCAAAATTTCCCCGCGCACTTCGAAGCTTCTCGGCAGCTTCAGCTTCTTCACCGCCGCGTCGTCCATGCGCAGCGGGATGGAACGCACCGTCTTTACATTCGGCGTGACATCCTCGCCGGTGCTGCCGTCGCCGCGCGTGACCCCGCGCACCAGCACGCCTTCTTCGTACTGCAGCGAAATGCTCAGGCCGTCGAACTTGTGCTCGGCAATGTATTCGATCTCTTCCCTGCCGCTGCCCTCTCGCACGCGGCGATCCCAGTCCTTCAGCGCGTCGTAAGAAAACGCGTTGTCCAGGCTGAGCATTGCACGCGCGTGACGGACTGTTGTAAAACCTTCGCGCGGCACTCCGCCAACGCGGACCGTCGGAGAATCCGGCGTGGCGAGTTCCGGATGCGACGTTTCGATCTCTTTCAGACGATTCATCAGCCGATCGAATCCCGCATCCGAAATTTCCGGCGCGTCTTCCACGTAATAGAGATACTCGTGGCGGCGAATTTTCTCGCGCAACTCTTCCGCTTCTTTTCGCAACGCCGGGATCGATGTTTTCGCCATTTCCGCCTTTGCCATAAAAGCCTCGCCACATCAGGGCCAAGAGCTTCGTATTATATAGTCAGGTGGTGGCGGGGCTGAAGAGCCGTCTGTGTGAAAGGGGAGTCCCGAATGCTGCAGGGTGGTCTCACCGGCGAGAGATTTCGCGCATCTTTAGGGATGCGCAGTCGTTTCTGTCGTCTGATCGAGCGTCACTTCGAATTCCAAGGGGAAATCTAATGACAAGCGGAAACGCGGCTAGAGCAATTAGCATGGCCGGCATGGCCTGTGGCGTGCTGGACATCGCAGCAGCGCTGGTGGTGTATGGTTCGATGGGCTTAAAGCCGATGCGATTGTTGCAAGGAATCGCGGCCGGTGTGCTGGGCCCGAAATCGTTCCAGGGAGGAGTGGCGACCGCGGTGCTCGGCGTGGCGTTGCATTTTGTAATCGCATTTGGCGCTGCAGCGGTTTATTTCGCGGCAAGCCGCGGCATGCGGGTTTTGGTGGAGCAGGCCGCGCTGTTCGGCCCACTCTACGGCATCGCCGTCTACTTCTTCATGAACCGCATTGTTGTTCCCCTCTCGGGAGCGACGAAGTTTCCTTTTTCCGTAAAGATGATGCTGATCGGTGTCGTGATCCACATCTTCTGCGTGGGGTTGCCGATTGCGCTGGGCATAAAGCGCTTTGCCAACTAGGAATTAGCAGGGCAGATTCGCGGCTGAAGCGCAGCCACTTTCCAGTTAGAATGTCCTTGCGGATGATGATGATGACCGATCTCCAAATCGGCCACTACGCGGTGTCCCAATCATGGATATGCGATTTCACAACGCGCTGCTGATTCACAACCCCAATGCGGGAAGCGGCGGCAACGCGCGGCGGCGCTTGATTGACGAGGCGCGGCAATTCCTGTCGGAGAACGGCATTCTGGCGGAACTGGCGGAAACAACTGGTCCGGGCCACGCCACGGAAATTGCCCAAAAAGCGACGCGCGACCGCCGCGAGCTGGTGATCGCCTGCGGCGGCGACGGCACGCTCAACGAAGTGGTGAACGGCTTGGCCACCGCGCAGAATGGCCACAGAGTTCCGCTGGCGCTTTTGCCGGGTGGAACGGCCAACATCCTGGCGAAAGAATTGAACATTCCCTGGGACATTCCCGGCGCGGCGAAACACCTGTTGAACGCGGACGTGCGCGAGATTGCGCTGGGCATGGCGAAACCTTTGGAGCAGCCGGAAAAGGCGCGCTATTTTCTGAGCGTTTCGGGCTGCGGTCCGGATGGGATGATTGTCTACTCCGTAGATCTGGGGCTGAAAGCGCGCGTGGGGATTCTCGCCTACTGGTGGCAAGGGGTACGCGAGGTTCTGCGCTACACGTTTCCAAGATTCCGCGTTCGCGCGGGCGACCGCCAGATGGAGGCGACGCTGGTCGTCGTTGGGCGGACAAAGAACTACGGCGGACCATTCAAAATTACGGACCAGGCCGATCTCTTTGGAGATCAATTTGAAGTGATGGCGCTGACCACGCAGAGCGGCCTTAAATATCTGAGCTACCTGCCCACACTTTGGATGGGCAACCTGCGCAAGGAAGAGGACGTGCATTTCTGGAAAGCCGACACGCTGGTGTGCGAGCCGCTCGATGCAAATCCGGTCTACGCGCAGGTGGACGGCGAACCGCTGGCGCGCCTCCCGGTGGAATTCTCGATCGTGCCGAAGGCTCTGAAGTTGCTGGTGCCGCGCGGAAAAGTTGCCAGCACGATTATTTCTCCCTTGAAATCCTGACCGTGGATCCTGCCTCTCACGCGCTCACATCGTTCGCACTGGTGCGGGGAATTTTTCCCCGCCGGCCGTGGTGGTTTGTCGTGGGCGTTGCGCTCGCGGGGACGATTGCGGATTTGGATTTGTTGTCGGCGCTCGCTGGGCCGGGCGCATATTTGACCGCGAGAGCCACCTTTACTCATTCGATTTTGGGAACAGTTGGGGTGGTCGCAATTGCGTTTGGTGCAATGTGTTTGCTGAAGGGCAAAAGGCGCCCGCCTCAGAAGGCCGCCGCTACAAAAGACGAAGGGATCCCGACATTTTTTCTGGCGGCAACGCTCGCGGCTGTACTGCATCTTTTGCTGGACGTTTGCACTTCGGCTGGAATTGCGTTGTTGTGGCCTTGGCGAGGGATTCGATTTGCGTGGGACTGGCTGCCGCGCCTCGACCCGTGGATTCTGGCGCTGCTGCTTGCCGGGATTTTGTTGCCTGAACTGTTTGCACTTGTCGGCTCGGAAATCGGGACAAAAAACACGGCGCCTCGCGGACGCGGCGGCGCGCTCGCCGCCTGGGTGCTGGTGCTGATCTATGTCGGTGCGCGGGCCACCCTGCACGGAAACGCAATTGCGCAACTCGATGCCCATACGTATCGCGGAGAATCGTCGCGCCGGTTGGCGGCATTTGCGGACCCGGTTTCTATAATGACCTGGCACGGCGTCGTGGAAACCTCCACACAGATCTGCACGGTGGACGTTCCGGCTGCCGGACGCGCGCGATTTGATCCAGAGAGCGGACTGTGTGCGCACAAGCCGGAAGATTCCGCGCTCCTGCAATCGGCTCAGCAAATGGCCACCGTGAAGAAATTCCTGGAACAGGCGCGCTTCCCAAAGGCGAGCGTCGGAACTACAGAAGGTGGAACGGAAGTCGCCATTCGAGATGCACGGGACTCCTCGCAAGATGAAAAACGTTTTGCTCTTGCAGTTAGAGTTTCGTTGGACCGAAATGGACGAATAACCAGCCAGGAGCTTCTGTGGGCAAGCGAGGCACACCTGCGGTGACGCCGCCCTCAAATTACTTCTAAGAATTTGTGTAGGGCCCGCCTTCCGAGGCGGGCCGCCACGCTATTGCCACTTAGGCGGATTGTTCCGGCTTATGGCGAAGGATGAACCGGGACACCAGATAGCTGAGCAAGACAAACAGAACGATAACGACCGCGGCCTCAAGCTTGTGGCCCTTTAAGTACGGAAGCGCGTCGTTGCCATAACGCACGGCGAGGTATCCGATTCCGAAATAGCGGATCAGGCGGGCCAGCGTAATCGCCGATGTATAACTCCAGAGCGGCACTTCGAATACACCCGCGGCAAATACGAAAAACTTGAACGGAGTCGGCGGGGGCAGCAACGCGGCGACCAGCATGCCCACGAAACCGTTCTCCTCGACCCAGTGGCGAATGGCCAGGGCACGGTGGCCCGCCTTGTTGTGAAAAAACGCTTCCCCTCCCTTCCGGGCGATGAAATACAAAAGCACGCAGCCGAGGACCGACCCGGTCGCGG
>DATLVJ010000164.1:0-7012 GCA_035577585.1 Candidatus Limnocylindrales bacterium | reverse complement strand
GCCGCAGGCTTGTAGTCGTATTTGGCTTCCGGAAAATCTTCGGCCATCGCGATGAGTTTTCGTCCGATCTCGTTCCATTGATCCAGCAGAGTGGCCGAAAGGCTCGCCAACGGCCGCAATTGCTGCGGACCTACGATCAACGTGGTTTTCACCCACATCCGTTGAAAGGCCGCGGCCTGAAGATACAGCTCACCCGCCTGGCTTGGAATAAAGGAATAGTCGCGTGTCTCACCAACTGTGATGGTATCGCCCGATGTTTTTTTAGTAGTTGCCTGTTCCTGAGGAAGGTCCTGGCCGTCCTTTGCAATCGCTCGCCAAGACACTGGAGCGCCGCTCGCGTCGACAATCGAGTAAGTCAGATCAGAATCTACCGGAGTGATGTTGATAAAGCGCATGCGGTACGTCGTTCCGGCAACCAAGGCGATCGGCGCCGGCTGTGGGCTGCCGTTCATCAGAAGTGGCTCCGTGCCCTCGACGCCGTCTCGGGAGAACAGAAAGATCTTGTCTGTTGCTGGATCGAATTTTGCTCCTGGCTCCAAAACGACGAGAGGTCCAGTCAGACCTTCGCCGAACTGTTTCTGTTCGTGCCAATGGGAGTGATAGATGAAGGTTCCAGCGCGAGGGGGAGTCATGTGCGCAACAAACGAGTGTCCCGGTGAGATGGCCGGGGTGGTTTGCTTTCCGGTCCCGCTCCAATCAGGCACGCCGTCGTACGGGCTTTCGAGCTCGATTCCGTGCCAGTGAACCGTGGTCGGCTCCTTTAGTTCGTTGATCACTTCTATTTCTGCAGGCTCCCCGCGCGTCAACACCAACGGACTGCCCACGGGAGGCAGCACAGTCGGCGAAGTTTCTGTGGCAGATTCGGAGAGGTCGTAGCCGAAGCCTCCAAAATAATGCGAATTGCCGGGACGTTCCCGAACCACGAGGCGAAATTTGTGGACGGAACTTGAAGCGGCCGTCGCGTTGCTGGCCGTCGTTGCGGTGTTGCTCGATGGTTGGACGTCCAGGCCAAGCACCAAGCCGCCCATGCCCGCGTTTTCCGGAGTATAGTGCGCCGTGATTGCATACCCAGGCAAATTCTCTGGCTGCATCATGTGAAACGTCATGTGACAATGCATCAGCCAGTGACCGGGGCGCTCGGGTATCCAGGTCATGTCAAACGTTCCACCGGGCAGCATCTCCTGCGTGACAACCTTAAGCCGCTCCTGACGAGTGAATTCTTGAAAATGATCCTGGTCGCCCACTCCATTCACTTGAAAATAGAACCCGTGGAGATGCATGGCGTGGTCGGAATCGCTCGTGTTAATCCACCGCCAGTGTATGGGCTCGCCGACCTTGAGGACGAGTCGTTCAGTATCTGGCCACGACTTTCCGTTTATCGTTGGTAGCGTATTGAACGCGTTGCCCCCGGAGGGTACCCATGTGTTGACCACAAAGACTCGATCGGTATCGTGTGTGCCGGGTGCATCGACAACAAAAGCGCCCGATAACATGGAATCAGGTCCTGTTCGCATCGGCAGAGATTGGCGATCATTCGAGGCCCAATAGTAATAGCTGCCAGCAGCACCGGATTTGAAGCGAACCTCACGGACGGCGCCGGCGGGAACCTCAAGTGTGGCTGCGGCATCGGCCGTCGTGGTGGGATCGGTCGGTGGCTGTGGTTGCAGGCTTGCCTCCGGACGGGATGCGAGTCCGTGGACATAGATCGTGTGGCCCAGAGAGTTGCGGATTGTCGCAGACACTTCGACACGCATTGGGACGCGCACCAGCGGGCCAGGAATCTGCGGGGCATGCCCCTCCTCCCCGAACGCCGCAACCACAAGGTGTGCTGCGTCACTTCCATTGGGATACCAGGCCGCCTGCCGGGCTTCGAGATGAATCTGTAAAACGCCATGCGCAAGTATCCCTGCTGGAGTGCGATTGTCATTGCATGTAGCTGTCGGTGTGTTTTGGTCCCCCAAAACGGACACGCCCATTAATAGCAGAGTGCCTGCAAGAATAGAGAATCGTTGCGTAAACATAGGTCCTCCGTCTAATCGATGGAGTAAGCGAAAACCCAAGGTAGGGCCCGGCATTCGGAACTATGTGAGGTGGAGTTTAGTTCAATAAAGCGGTCATTGTGAAGAGAGCAACCGAAGGTACCGACCCGCAGTCTTCCTCAAGTCTTGATTAACGTCCCAACTGGACAAGTGGGTGCCGGCACGAAGATTCTCGAAATTTGCCCTGATTGATTCATAGAAAGATTCTAAGTCTCGAAGCGAAACTCTCGGGGGGACTTTAAGGTACTCGAAGTTCGCTGGGAAACGCCACTCGGAGAGTCTACCTGCCCCCGATTGGACTCCCGCTTAGTCCTGGCGAGGAGCGATCGAAATCGCTTCGAAAAGTAGAACGAGAGTAGAACGGAACCAAAAATCGCTTAAGAATGGCTCGGAAGTAAGCGGACTACGTCGTTGTACATGACGTAGGCGAAGAGGACGAGGAGGAAGACCAGGCCTACCTGGATGAAGCGTTCTTTGAAGGCAAGGCTGAAGTCGCGGCGGCGGATGCCCTCGAGGGAGAGGAGGAGAATGTGGCCTCCGTCGAGGATGGGAATGGGAAGAAGATTCAGAATGCCGAGATTGACGCTAATGAGAGCCATCAAGGAGATTACCGTGAAGGGGCCCTGCGCGACGGCTTCGCCGGCGGCGCGGGAGATGCCGACCACGCTCTGGAGCTGCTTGACGGAGACGCGGCCGCTGAAAAGTTTGCCGAAGACTCCGAACGTTTCTTCCACAATGTCCCAGGTGCGGGAGCGGGCTTCGGAGACGGATTGGACGAGGCCGACTCGCTTGTAGGCGAGGGCGGGTTCGGGAGCGACGCCGATCTGATATTTGGTATCAGTGGTGTCGGCGATACCCTGCTTGGGCGTGACGGAGAGAGTGAGAGTCTGGCCGCCGCGTTCGACTTCGAGTTGCAGAGTTTTGCCGCCGGAGCCGCGAACGAGATCCACGAACTGATCCCAGTATTCAATTTTCTGGCCGTCGATGGAGCGGACAACGTCGCCGGCGCGGAGACCCGCATGGCTGGCGGGCGTGCCGGAAGCTACTTCGCTGATGCGCGCGGGAATCGGGTAATAGCCGAAGGGACGCGAGCCGGGATCATTTTTCCAGGGAAGTGAGACGGTGCGAGCGACGCCGTTGTTTTCGACTTCGACGTTGAGAGAAGTGCCGGGAGCGACGCGGGAGAGGAACGCCTGCGCCTGTTCCCAGGTGGGATTTTTCAGACTGTTGACGGAGAGAACATGGTCGCCGGACTGGAGCGAGTTCGAAGTGGACAACTGCGCAGGAGGAGCCGCGACCACGATCGGCTTGTTGAGAAAGGCGGCGTAGGGAACGCCGGCGATCAGATAGTAAGCGCTGAGAAGAAGGATCGGAAAAATGAGATTGACGGTGGGGCCGGCGACGGAGATGAGGGCTCGCTGCCAGCGTTTTTTGGACATGAGTTCATCGGGAGCGCCGGTGGGAGCCTGGTCGCTGGAGTCGACATCGGTGATGTCCTGGCCGGCCATGCGGACGTAGCCGCCGAGGGGGACGGCGCTGAGACGCCAGTCGGTGTCGCCGACTTTGACGCCGAAGAGGCGGGGGCCGAAGCCGATGGAGAAGACGTCAACGCGGACGCCGAAGCGGCGGGCGACGATGAAATGTCCCCACTCGTGGACGAGGATGATGACGCCGAGAACTAGAACGATGCCGATAGCGGTGTCCATGCGGGAAGAAGGCCCTTTCGTGACTCGATATAAGTTTCGCATAGTTAGATGCGGGGAGGAAAGCGATGGGTGGGCGGGGGGCGGTAATCAGTAATCAGTAATCGGTAATCAGTAAGAGGAAGAAGTAGAGCCCGCCGCACCTGGCGAGTGGGGCTTGCCTGCAGTCTGGGTCCGGGGGCGTGGTTCTTGCAAGGTCGCACCGATTCTCTCGCGCATTCGGAACAACATTTTTGCCAACTCATCGATGCTTTGAAACAGAGGTTCGTTGGCGCGCTCGCTGAGATAACCCAGGCGGCACGCGATTACAAGGTGAGTTTCCAACTCCCGAAGCGAGCCACTTGCAATGGCAAGAAATCGGAGAAACTCCCGTGAGCTCCAACGGCCAAATCCCTCGGCGATATTGGCTGGAATCGAGATTGAAGCCCTTCGAATTTGCGAGGTTAGGCCGAATCGCTCTTCCACGGGAAGGCTGGCGGACGCTCTGTAACATGCCTCGACAAGGACTATCGACTTCTGCCAAATCTTCAGATCCTTTACAGCTTGTGGGGCACCGGTCATGACTCACCGCCTGTCCTGATACCTACACAGTATATAACCCTCTTGTGTAACACAAGGGAGCGTTTGTCCTCTCTTACTGATTACCGATTACTGATAGCTGATTACCTGCCCCGTCAGAAGGTGTCGGCGGTGATTTCGGGATCTTTGGGGGTCCAGTCGTCGGGGGGGAAGGAGATGCGCCAGAATTTGGGGGCGGGTTTGAGGAATTCGACACCGACTTCGAATTTGTTTTCGGGGGCGGGAGTGACGTGGACGACGCGGACGAATTGTTCTTCGAGTGTTTCGACGTGGCGGATGAGGATTTTCTGGTTCAGCGAGACGCGCATGGAGAGAGTGAGGAGGGCGCCGTGGGCGCTGACGTTGGTGGTGAAGGCGTTTTCGGAGACGTGTTGGTTGTCGGCGCCGCGGGCGACGATGAGGATGGGGAGGCGAAGAAGGACGCGCTGGCTGCGGCGGCGGTTGGGAATGGGAGCGTGGTTGGAGGAGGGAGTGGTCACGGGGGAGATGGCCCGGGGATAGTGTTGGAGAAGAAGCCGGGAAGGTCAAGAGGAGGACGGTACTAAAGTGTCCTTAGGCTCCCACAAAACGTCACACATTGCGGGAGCCGCGTTCTTGCAAGACCCAGCTGTTGCCATCCGGGTCTGAGAAGTTGGCGAAGCTGGCGTAGTCTGCGCGTGTAGGATCGAGCCCAGGCGAAAAGCCTCCGTCCCATGCACCGATGGGCGTCTTGTGGCGAATCTCGCCGACGTGGACTCCACGTTCGAGCAGGCGGTTCCGTGTCGCCTGGAGGTCCGCGACAACCAGATAGACTTTGCGGAGCGAGCCGGCGGGCGCGTCGGTTAGTCCTTTGCCGACTTGGATGGAGCAACTGGAGCCCGGGGGAGTGAGCTGAACGACCCGAAAGGCACCGTTGGGAGAATAGTCCACGTCGAGGTGGAAGCCGAGCTGATCTTTGTAGAACCGTAGGGCGCGGTCAACGTCGCTGACGGGCAGGATGATTACCTCAAGGGAAAACGTTAGCGTTGGCACGGCTGAGTTCCTCCGGTAAGACGGTCTAACGCCGAGGTGTCGCCTCGACAACGCTGAGCTCGCGGTCGGGACCGTGTGGAATCACGGCCTGGCCAGGCTCAAGGCGAAGTTGGGTGCCGTCGAGATGGACGGAAACAATCTCCGGTTCGAATGAGATCAAGCCGGAAATGCGAACAACTTCAGGATAGGCTTCGCGATACGACCATGCCGCAAGACGCGCGTCGCCGATGTCGTAGTAGCTGCAGAGGCCTTTGTAGGGGCAAAAGGTTTGATGTTCGACGAAGGCAAGAGCGGACTCGTCGATGTCGGAGCGTGGAACGTACCAGCGCGGAGCAAAACCGGATTCGTAGAGGACGAGAGGCCGGTGGCTGTCCGCGACGACGCGGTCGCGATCACGAACCACGAGGTGGCGCGAAGTTTGGCGAATGTCAATTCGATGGTAAGTGTCGGCAGCATGGCCCAAGACGCGTTCCTCTTCTTCGAAGAAGGCGTCCATGGCCCGCCAAGCAAACGCGATCCGCCCGCTAAGATCGCCCGCAAAAGCGGGGAGGTTCACGTGTTGCCACGCTCCGCGCGGCGCACGCTGATCACCAGCTTTAACGAGGAACCAGAAAGTTTGTCCGAGATCAGGATGCTTTGTGATGTGCTCGCTGCGCTCTAGAACTTCTGGAGACACATCGGCTTCTGGAAAATAAGCAACGGGATAACGACCAGGTTCAAAAAATAGAAGAACGTTTTCACTGTCGGCGATCCAAGCTCCGCCGAACCGGACTCGCATGCGCCGGCGCAGCGGTTCGACGTAGAGGAGTCGTTCAGGTAGTGGCTCGGGCACCAGGAAACGGCCGATGGCTCCCGGTGCGAGTGGACCTTGTTGCCAAGACAGTCCCATGATTTTGCTCCTCTTGAGGAATCCTCGACCTGTGAACCGACGTCACGCGCGCTTTGCTTGGCCCCGGTCAGCCCAACGCCCCATCCAGTCGGCGATGGCGCGGCCGATTTCGTCCGGCGAATCTTCTTGAACGAAATGGACTCCCGCGACGGTGACCTCGGTCTGAGCTGGCCACGCGCGGACGGTTTCAAGATTCGCACCGCCGCCTAGCAGCGCACCGGGCTCGGCCTTTATGAACAGCTTGGGCAGATCACTCGTCGCCAGCCATTCCGCGTACGCATTCACGATGGCATTCACGTCGGGGGGCTCTCCCTCGATGGGGATCTCCCGGGGAAACGTTAGCGTTGGCCGCCGCCCTTCGCCGGGTTCTGCGAACGGGCGCCGATACTGGGCCATTTCTTCGGCGGCTAAGGTGCGCAGAACCGCACCGGGCAGGATCTTCTCGATGAAGAAGTTTTCTTCGAGAACCATTTTCTCGCCAGCCTCGGAGCGCAGGGCCTCCAAGAATGGACGCATGTTCATCACGTCCCAGTGATCCCAGCCTTGCGGCCGAACGATTGCTTCCATAAATGCGATACCCTTCACAGCGTCACGATGGCGGTTGGCCCAGTCGAAGCCGAGGGCCGAACCCCAGTCGTGGATTACGAGCGTGACCCGCTCGCGCACATCGAGGGCCTCGAGCAGGGCGTCGAGGTGGCGGCGGTGCTCGACGAAGCGATACGAGCCGGGGCCAGCGTCAGGTAGCTTGTCAGAATCGCCCATGCCGATCAGGTCGGGGACGATGCAGCGGC
>DATLVJ010000163.1:0-16929 GCA_035577585.1 Candidatus Limnocylindrales bacterium | reverse complement strand
CGCCCTTGCGCCAGACGGAAAAAATGTGGCTTCGCTCGAAGTGCGCGAGCTGGACCACAAGCTGATGCTGCGCATGGATTCGACCGAGGCGCATCGGATGGTCTACCACGACATTGATCAGCGAGCCCTGCCGGACGGCCTGGCAATTTCGCCCGATGGCAAAGCGGTGGTTTACATGGTGAGAGAAAAAGGCGTGGACAATCTCTGGAGCCAGCCGCTGGACGGCTCCGCCGGAAAGCAACTGACGCATTTCACAAGACAAAAAATCATTCGCTTCGTGTTTTCGCCGGATGGGTCGCAGTTGGCGATTGAACGGGGCGAGACCGAAGCCGACGTCGTACTCCTGAAAGACACCAGCAAATAGTTTGTCCGGCAGATTGTGCAGGCCTCGCCATCGGGGGTGGGCAGCCCGGCGCGATTGCTCTTACTTCACCGACCCCGCAGGTTTGGCGATATCGGCGTTGGTCCGGGCAAAATATCCCTTGCGCGCGCGCACCTGGTAGCCCTTGTGCTCCGGCACCTCAATCCTGATCTTGTGATACCTGCCGTCGAGGGAATGGGTCGATGGGTTGTAGGCGATAGAATACTGGTTGCGGAGTTCGTCGCCGATATCCTGGAAGGACTGGTCGAGATCGTCCACGTGATAGGGGTAGAAAGCGCGGCCACCGGTCTCTTCGGCCAGTGCCTGCAGTATCTTGTCGCCATCGGTGAGGTGGTATTTGCGGTTCCCGGTGCGTTCCTTGCTGGGATCGTCGAGCGTCACCCACTGCGTGCTGGTGCTGATGGTGTAGATGACGACGCTGCTGCGTTGGGCCATCTCGATGGCTTCGGTTCGGGTGTGGGTGGAAAGATTGTCTTCGCCGTCGCTGATCAGAATCATCACGCGGCGAACCACATCGGGTTGGTCGCCGGGCGGGCGAGGCGGGTGGCTTAACTCCTGTTCGCAGGCATTGTAAATGGCGTCGTAAACGGCAGTGCCGCCGCCAGCGCGGGTACGCAGAATCTGATCGCGCAATTTACCGGTGTCCGGGGTGAACGCCTGGATTACCTGCGGCTCGTCGTCAAACGTCATCACAAAGGCTTCGTCTTTGCCGCGGCGGAGCACACTGAACAGAAAATTGTTCGCGGCGTCCTGCTCGAACTTGATGCGATCGCGGATGCTGTTGGAAGTGTCCAGCAACATTCCGATGCGCAAAGGCAGGTCCGATTGCCGGCTGAAGTAGCGAATCTCCTGCGAAATGTTGTCGTCGAGGACCTTGAAGTCAGGTTTTTCCAGGGACGGCACCAGTTTGTTGCGCCGGTCGAGAACCGTGAAGAGCACGTCCACCAGGTTGACTCGGAGGATGATGGTCTGACTTTGCTGAACCGGCTCCTGGGAAGCAGGCGGAGGCGCGGCAGGTGGATTCGGCTGCTGAGCCGGAGACGAAGCGCTGATGAAAATTGTCAAAGCCAGAGGAAACCCAAGGAGTCGGAATCGCATGTTCAAAGATTATAGGAACCCTTTGAGCGCAGCGTCAATCCGCGAGGGAGACTCACCGGCAGCAGTCGCAACCTTACCCAGGTAGGTGTGAAGCTCAGCCGGCAGCGGCGCCGTTAGCTGAATTGTCCGGCTGGTGCGCGGTTGCTGAAATACTAGCCTGGCGGCATGCAGGAAATTCCGCCCGAGCGCGGGGAGCGAACTATCCCTGACTCGCAATTGTCCGGAGGCGCCGTAGAGCGTGTCGCCCACCACGGGATGCCGCAGCGCAGAAAAGTGCACGCGGATCTGGTGGGTGCGGCCGGTGTGCAGTTGCACTTCCACCAGAGTGGCGGCATCGATTCTCGCCAGCACGCGCCAGTCTGTGCGCGCCGCCCTCGCGTTTGGCAGGGACGCGGCGCGTTTCGCGGTCATGCGATTCCGCCGGACAGGGTCGCGCGCAATGGGTAGTTCGATCCGACCGCGTTCTTCGGCGAGGAGTCCCTGCACAAGCGCAATATAAGTTTTCTGGATCGTGCGCTCGCGAAAACTCTCCGCCAGCTTGGCGTGCGCAAAATCATTTTTGGCAACCAGCAATATTCCGGAAGTTTCTTTGTCGATGCGATGAACAATTCCCGGCCGGAGCGGATCACCGCCCTGCGAAAGCGTCTGCCCCCTCCCGAGCAGAGCGTTGACGAGGGTTCCGCGCGAATTCCCCGCGCCAGCGTGAACGGTCATCCCCGCGGCCTTGTTCACCGCGATCAGGTCTTCATCTTCGTAAAGGATGTCCAGCGGGATTTGCTCCGCCTCCGCCTTCATCGCCGGCCGGGGCGTGGGAGTTACTTCGACGACGTCGGCGGCACGCACCTTGTGCGAATCCTTGGCAAGTTTCCCGTTTAGCAGCACCAGGCCGGCCGCGATCAATTCCTGCACGCGGGTCCGAGACAACTCCGCACTATGCGAGGAAACAAAGCGATCCAGGCGAAGCCCGGCCTCTTCCGGCGGCACAACAAATATGAGTGGGGAGATTGTCATCAAGCGAAGAGTGTACAACCCAAACGGCCGTAAACCGAACTGCTGCTCAGCGGCTCAGGGTGAGGCCATTCGCAACTGCGGGCGAGGTTTTGCCTTCGCCGCGAAAACCATCGGGCCTGAAGGCCCGAGCTACAGGGCTGGGCAAGCGGCGAATCCGGTCTCAACCCTGCTGCTTTGGTGAGCAAAAAAGCACGTCATAGAGCAGCAGCAGCGCGCCAATGGTCACGCCGGCGTCGGCAACATTGAATGTCGGCCAGGGGTTGAACAATGAAAACGGCAAGAACCGCAACCACACTTCCAGAAAATCCGTCACCGCCCCATGAATAATCCGGTCGGTCAGATTTCCCGCCGCGCCGCCCAGCAGCAACGCGAGTCCGGCCGCGTTGACTGCAGTTGCGTCTCGCCCCGCAACTAGCAACCACGCGATCAATCCGATGATCAGCAACGAGCCCGCGATCAGGATCACACGAGTGAGCATGCTTGAGCCGTTGGAAAAGAAACTGAACGCTATCCCTGGATTCTTCGAAAGAATGATGCTGAACCAGTTGGGAATTACCACATGCGGGAAAAACGAAAGCGGACGGGATTCAATCCACGCCTTTGTGGCCCGGTCCAACAGGACGACCACCAGAGTCAGCCAGAGCCACCGGATCCGCCCAGGAATCATCATGAGTTCACGGAAGCGGAAAGTTGCCTAGCGTGATGAGGCAGCGGCATCCGCATCCGGACCTCCTGCCTCAATCTCCGCGATTGCGGCGCTGCAGCGCTCGCAAACGGCCGGATACCGCGAATTCTCGCCGACGTGGACCGAATAATTCCAGCAGCGGTCGCACTTCTTTCCGTCCGCCCGCTGCACGCTGACTTCGAGGCCCGGCACAACTTCCGACCGGAACTCTCCGGTCCCGGCGCTGATCAGTTCGACCTGCGAAACGATGAATAGCCCCGGCAATTGAGATAAATATTGCTTCAGCTTGGCCTTCAGCTCCAGGTCGGCGTTCAGCAAGACTTTCGCCTCTAACCCGGAGTTAATCAGTTTTTTTTCATTGCGCGCCACTTCCAGCGCCTTCAGCACCTCGCCGCGCACTTTCGCCAGCAGCTCCCAGGTGTTGGACTTCTCCGGCGCAAGGCCCGCCCGCAACTCCGCCTCTTCCGGAAAGAGCGCGATGTGAACGCTGCCCGGCTCACCGGCAGCGTGCGGCAGGAATTTCCACACTTCCTCGGCAGTGAACACCAGGGTCGGAGCAAGCAGACGCACCAGTGCGCCGGTGATTTTCCAGACTGCGGTTTGCCCCGAGCGTCGGGATTTGTTCTTCGCCGCCTTCGTGTACAAACGGTCCTTCAGCACGTCATAATAAAACGCGCTCAAATCCACCACGCAGAAATCATGAATCGCGTGGTAGACGCGATGGAACTCATAGGCGGCATACCATTCGCGGCACTTCTTTACCAGGTCGGCGGTGCGTTCGAGCATCCACCGGTCGATTTCGTCCAACTGCTCGTTCGGCACCGAATCGCGCGAAGGATCGAAGCCGTTCAGATTGCCCAGCGCAAAGCGGATGGTGTTGCGAATCTTGCGATAGGCTTCGCTGAGCTGCGTCATCACCCGCTCGCTCATCTTTACGTCGGCCTGATATTCCTGAGAGCCAACCCAAAGGCGGAGCAGGTCCGCGCCCCACTTGTCGCAAATCTCTGTGGGCAGGACGACGTTGCCCAAAGATTTCGACATGGGGCGTCCCTGTTCGTCCAGCGTCCAACCGTGAGTGACCACGCCGCGATAAGGGGCCTTGTCGCGGATGCCCGTGGCGATCAGGAGCGAACTGTGGAACCACCCGCGATACTGGTCGGGGCCCTCGAGATAAACGTCGGCGGGCCACTCGTTGCCCTTCAGCACCGCCAGGTGCGACGAGCCGGAATCAAACCAGACGTCCAGAATGTCGTTTTCCTTGCGCCACTTTTCGGCGCCACACGAACACTTTGTCCCCGCGGGCAGCAACTCTTCCGGCGTGTGTTTGTACCAGGCGTCGGCGCCTTCTTTTTCAAACCACTTCACGACATTGCGGAGCGCCGCGAAGTCATTCAGCTGCTTGCCGCAAGCGTCGCAGAAAAAGACGATGATCGGCACGCCCCAGAACCGCTGGCGAGAGACGCACCAATCCGGCCGCTTCTCGATCATTTCGTAAATGCGCTCTTCGCCCCAGCCGGGAATCCACTTCACGCGGTGAATTTCCTGCAGCGCTTCCTGCCGAAGGGTTTGCTTCGCGCCATGGGCGGCCTGGTCCATTTTGATGAACCACTGCTCCGTCGCGCGGAAGATCACCGGATTGTGGCAGCGCCAACAGTGCGGATAGCTGTGCTTGTAAGGATGGTGCCCGAGCAGCGCGCCGTGATCGCCGAGCAACTTCACGATGATGGAATTCGCCGCGAAAACATCCTTGCCTTTGTATTCGGGCAAGCCTTCTGTGTAGACGCCCTTGTCGTCGAGCGGGGCGTAGATTTCCAGTCCATATTTCTGGCCGGAGTTGAAGTCGTCCGCGCCGTGGCCCGGCGCGGTGTGAACGATGCCGCTGCCTTGATCCAACGTGACGTAATCCGCAAGCAAGCCCGGGACCTGAATCGGCAAAAACGGGTGCTGGAATTTCATTCCTTCGAAATCAGTGCCCTTGAAACGCCCCAGTTCATCGGCCTGCTTGATGCCGCAATCCGCCTGGAACCCCGCAACTCGGTCGGCGGCCAGCAGAAGTTTTCCCTTCTCGGTTGCGATCACCACGTATTCATAGTCGGGGTGAAAGGCCAGCCCGCGGTTGTGCGGAATCGTCCACGGCGTAGTGGTCCAGATCACTGCGGAAACATCGGCGCCAATTTTCGCGGCTTCGGCCTTTCCGCCGCCCACAACCTTGAAGGTGACCCAGATGGATGGGCTGGTGTGATCTTCGTATTCCACCTCTGCTTCGGCAAGCGCCGTGTTGTCGTAAATGCACCAGTACACCGGCTTGCGCCCGCGATAGACGTAGCCCTTTTCGATGAAATCCAAAAAAGCGCCAGCGATGGTGGCCTCGTATTGGTGGCTCATCGTCAGATAGGGATCGTTCCAGCGGCCAAACACGCCAAGCCGCTTGAAGTCCCGCTTGTGCTGCTCGACGTAGCGTGTTGCATAGTCCCGGCACATCTGCCGGAATTCCGGGGGTGAAACCTTGCCCTTGCCGCCCAACTGCTTTTCCACCTGAGTTTCGATGGGCAGGCCGTGGCAATCCCACCCCGGGACATAAGGCGCGCGATGCCCGGCCATGCTCTTGGACTTGACGATCATGTCCTTCAAAATCTTGTTCAGCCCGGTGCCGAGGTGAATTGTCCCCGTGGGGTAGGGGGGGCCGTCGTGCAGCACGAATAACGGTTTGTCCGCGCGGGCCGCCAGAACCTGCTCGTAGAGATTTGCCGCCTGCCAGGCCTCCAGTTGCTTTGGCTCGTTCTGCGGCAGGCTGGCCTTCATCGCAAAATCAGTTTTGGGGAGGTTCAGCGTCTTTTTCAGTTCCAATGGTTCGGTCATGGATTCGGTCAACGAATGTCCCTTCTAATCCGGCACTTCCAGTGTATCTGGATGGTCAAGAGGCCGCGTTGCAATGCGGGAAACTTTGGAAAGCAAAGTAACTACGTATGTTACAATATTTGGTGAAGATGTGTCAGCCGAGGGGTCGCGCAACCTTTCCCAGCCGGCGCGAATCATAACGGCTAAGGTAAACCTTATGGCGTGGATTCGCGTCTACAGTAATTGAGGGGACAACGGTGCCAGGTTTCATCAACCTTCTGCCAAAAGAACTGAGCAATCCAAAGCGCTCCGGGCCCGAGGAAGTGATTCCGGTCCCCATGAGTGCCCTGCCGGATTTCGGGACGCCCGCGCACCTGATGCCGGATGATTTCTGGTCCAACCTGAAGCAGTTCCTGACGGAACGCCCCGTCAAAATCGTCGAACGCAGCGACGTGCCTTTCACAAAGAATTCTTTTGGCACCGGCCTGGGCGAAAATCTGAAATTTTTCCTTTACGGCCCCAAGGCCCGCAAAGGCCCGATCAATAAGCGGTTGGAAGTGGACTGGGGCGGCAATTTCGGCGGGTTCATGGGGCAACTGAAGGAGTTTTTCTCTCCTACCCGAGCAGTGATGCCCGCGGGAATCAAGCCGATCAAGGTAAAAGAGATCTGGTCGAAGGACGAGAATTTCGGGTGGACCCAGGCGATCGCTCTCGTGGTGCACGCCGGAATCATCGCCCTGCTGATCGTGCCTTTCCTCACGAACATGCTGCCCGCGACCACCCAGGCGAAAAACAAGCTGGACGTGACGCCGCTTGATATTTCGCCGTACATGGCAAAATTGCCTGCAGGAGCCAAGCAGTCAGGCGGTGGTGGTGGAGCGAATGACCATACGAATACTCCCGTGAACAAAGGCAGGCCGCCGAAGTTCACTCCGACTCAGTTTGCGGCTCCGACATTGCACCCGAATCCGCAGCCGAAGCTTGCCATGGAAGCGACGCTTCTTGGCCCGCCGGATCTAAAAATCTCGAGCAGTCTTGCGAATCTCGGCGATCCGCTGGCAGCCGGTCCGGGCGATTCGCTCGGGCATGGGAACGGGACAGGCATAGGTTCCGGCACGGGGGCTGGCCTCGGTCCCGGCGAAGGTGGCGGGACCGGCGGCGGGATGTTTCGCGCGGGTGTGAACGGCGTGGGATTGCCCACTTGCTTCTACATGCCCAACCCGCCTTATTCCGACGAAGCGCGCAAAGCAAAATATTCCGGCGTGGTGATGGTTGAAGCCGTGATCACGGTGGATGGCCGGGTTACCAATCCCCGGGTGATCCGGAGCCCCGGCCTGGGGTTGGATGAATCCACGATCAACACCATGCGCACCTGGCGGTGCAAGCCGGTGACCGGTCCTAACGGCAAACCGGTTCCCGTCATAGTGCCCTTTGAAGTGACCTTCCGGCTGTATTAATCCCAGAAGCATCCTTGTCAGATTAAGGCATGCCACGCACTTCTTTGCCTAGGTTGCGCATCTCACTCTGTTACGATGAGGCCATGCGACACAGACTATCCCTCCTTGTATTTTTCTGCTCTTTCCTATCGCTCTGCCAGGCGAGTTTTGGGCAAGGCGCCACCGGAACGCTGGAGGTGACCGCGCGCATTGCGCCCACCGGTGCGCGCCCAGAACCTGTGCGCCAGTTCACTTTTTATATTTTGACGAAAAGCTATGCCGACATTCTGAAGGAAGCCGCGGATCAATTTCCCCTGGCCGAGCGCGAAGAGTTCATCAACAACCTGAAGATATCCCCGGAACTGAAAGCATGGATGAAGCAACACGCCGTGATCGACCTGACTGCGCCGGACGTGGACAAGCTCATCACGCCCGACGATGTCATGAACATTCCCGAATTTTTTGCCGGGTACGAACGCTCGAACAGCGGCGGAGTCACCAACGGATTGCCGATGCCCAAATACAAAGAAGCTGACGCCGAAGCGAACCCCGCCAAATACCTCAAGCTGAAACAGGAATACATGTCCGTGACCAAAAAGTTTGTTGAATCGCATCCTGCCACGATTTCCGGGATGGAGACGGAACTGGGCGCCGTGAATCCCAAATATAAGTGGGATAAAGCGTTTGAGGAGCACAATCAGAAAGTGGCGCAACTGGCGCCCGATCTTGCGCAGTCCAAATACCTTGCAGCCAAAGGAGACACCGACCTCGACGGACATATGTTGATTAAGGGCCTTCCAGCGGGCAATTACTGGGTCAGTTCTCTCGGACTCGACGCCGCCGCCGGCGACCGCCGCCTGATTTGGGACGTTCCGGTAGCCGTACAAGCGGGAGCCCCCACGCAACTCATCCTCTCCAATCTGAACGGGCAGAACTTCAGTTCGGCGCATCGCTGAACTGCGTTATTCTGAAGGCATGGGCAGCACGACTCTGTGGGTTGGTTTCAATCTGTTCGTTCTCCTCGCACTGGCCCTTGATTTGGGAGTCTTCCACCGCAAAGCCCACAAGATAAAACTTGCCGAGGCTGCCTTCGGCAGCGCGCTCTGGATTACCGTGGCGCTGGTATTCGGCGTGTGCATCTGGCACTGGTACGGCGAGCAGCGCGGTTTGGAATACTTCACCGGCTACGTCATAGAAAAAGCGCTGAGCGTAGACAATCTTTTCGTCTTTCTGGTGATCTTCCGCACTTTCCAGGTTCCAGAAGCAGTACAACACCGGGTCCTCGCCTGGGGCATATTAGGCGCGCTGGTCATGCGCGGCATTATGATCGCCGCGGGTGCAGTGCTCGTCGCCAAGTTTCACTGGATACTCCTGGCGTTCGGGGTGTTCCTCGTCTACACCGGACTGCACATGCTCTGGGTTCGGGATAAGAATGTTCACTACGAAAAGAATCCCATCTTTCGGTTCGCCAGCAAGCATCTTCGAGTTACGAAGGAATACCGGGGCGAACGCTTTTTCCTGAAAGAAGGCGGACAGCGCTTTGCCACCCCCCTTTTTCTTGTGCTTCTGATCGTGGAAATCACCGACGTAACGTTCGCCGTGGACTCGATTCCAGCCATATTTGGCATCACGCGTGATCCCTTTATCGTCTACACCTCCAACGTTTTTGCGATCCTCGGATTGCGGGCGCTCTATTTCCTGCTGGCGGATGTACTCGAGTACTTTCACTACCTCAGCATCGGCTTGGCGCTTGTGCTCATGTTCATCGGAGCAAAAATGGTGGCCGAACCGTGGTATCACATTTCTGTGGTGCTCTCCTTAAGCGTGGTGGGAGGAATCCTACTGCTGGCGGTGTTAATTTCCGCGTTCACTCGTCCGGCAAAGAAGAAATCACCGGGGACAGGTTAAGATATCCTGTGGTCATGGCATCCAGCGGAGTCTGGTGAAATGATGAACGAGCTACTGCAACGCGCCATCGACGGCCTGTCCTCTCCGGAATCGGAGACGCGGGCCGTTTCCGCGACGGAAATATATAAAACGGGCCGGGCGCTGGCCGACCACGCCGCCTACCCCTGGTGGGGTGACGAAGAACTGGCGTCGCTGCTCAACGGCGGCGATCCCAAGATGACCATCGGGCTGGCGGTTACGCCCGAGCGCTTTAAGGAAATCCACGAGGCCAGTGGCTTACCCCGGCTCTCGGAAGTGCCGCCCGATCAGGATGCCCTGGAATTCGAACTCCACTTTCCCGGCGGCCTGTCGATGGACGTATTGACCAGCAAAGATCCGGCGGGCGGCGGCGCGATCGCGAAATTTCTGAAAAAATTCGGAGAAGGGATCCAGCAGATTGAATATCTTTGCAAGAACGTGGACCGCGCCACGCAAATCCTTAAAGCCAAATTCGACGTGGCGGCAATTTATCCGGAGACGCGGCCCGGGGCCGACGGCACGCGGGTGAATTTCTTTCTCGTCTCTGCGCCCGACGCCGCCAAAGTCCTGATCGAACTTTACGAAGCAGCCCCCCGGATGGACTAAGTTCTTCTCAGCGCACGCTGCGTGCTCCGCGCTAATTCTTTTTTCTAGGATTTTCCTGGCTGCCCGGCCAAATACTCCCATGCACGAATGGTTTCCGCCACACTCCACGCCTGGGCAAAACATCCTGTCGCCGGAAACGGTGCCTCGCCCCCAAAAATTTCGCTGATGCTCCCAAGTCCCGCGGAGTAAATGCTTCTCCCCAGCGGTTCCAGAAAACTTTGCGCGGCGGCCCGGTCGCCGTAAACGGAGTAGTGCGCCAGCGCGAACGGCCCAAGCAGCCAGGCCCACACAGTTCCCTGATGATACGCAGAATCCCGCTCGCGCGGCCCTCCGGCATAATGCCCTGAATATCCCGGCTCCGAAGGCCCCAGGCTGCGCAGCCCGAATGAGGTCAGCAATTCCCGCCCCAGCACATCCACAACGCCTTTACTTTGTTCGCGCGTAAGCGGGCTAACCGGCAACGAAACCGCAAACACCTGGTTCGGCCGCAGGGAGGCGTCCGCGCCGCCGCCCGGCACATCGATCACGTCAAAGCAGCAGTTGCGCGCGGGGTTCCAGAATTTCTGAAAATTTTTCTCCGCCTTCTGTTTCAGCTTCAGATAACCCTCGCCCGGCCTCGCCAGGCGGCGCGCAAACTCGCCCATCGTGTTCAGCGCGTTGATCCAGAGCGCGTTGATCTCCACTGGCTTGCCAATTCGCGGCGTAACCACCCAATCCCCGATCTTCGCGTCCATCCACGTAAGCTGTACGTCAGGACTCCCGCCGTACAAAAGAGCGTCGGCGGGATCCACTTTGATGTTGTAGCGCGTGCCCGCAACATGCGCGTCCACGATGGCCGACAAAACGGGAAACAGTTTATTGATCAGTGCCAGATCCTGCGTGGCTTCAAAATATTGCCGGACCGCCTCAAAGAACCACATGGCGGCGTCGATCGTGTTGTACTGCGGGGTGCCGCCGCGGTCGGGAAAATTATTCGGCAACATGCCGTTGTCCACATACCGAGCGAAGGACTCCAGGATTTTGCGGGCGATTTCCGGGCGTCCGAGCGGCAGGGTGAGCCCGGGAAGGGCAATCATAGTGTCGCGGCCCCAGTCGCCGAACCACGGGTAACCAGCAATGACAGTTAACCCCTGGGGATCATCCGGCAACGCCCGCCTGACGATAAATTGGTCGGCGGCCAACACCAGTTGCCAGAGCCACGCCGGTTCATCATCCGCGGGAGTGGCAATGGTTGATGCGTGCCGCTTTTGCCAGGTCTGAAAGAGTTTTAAGTCATGGTTGGACTGCGAAGCGCGCGCCTGCTCGCCATCCAGCAAGGGCTGCGCTTCCGTCGAAAACACGAGCGTCAATTTCTCGCCGACCGCCAGGCGCCCGCGAAACAGTGCGGCCAGCAACCGATCTTCATGATCGTCCAGCCCGCGTTCCCGTTCGACCGGCAGAAAGAAATTTTGATACCACTCATGCCGAGGTTCAAAGGTGGCGGACGCGCTCTTCAGAAAAAAGGGTGTTGC
Organism: Candidatus Limnocylindrales bacterium; assembly: GCA_035577585.1. Taxonomy (GTDB): domain Bacteria; phylum Acidobacteriota; class Terriglobia; order Acidiferrales; family UBA7541; genus Acidiferrum. The sequence goes on along the minus strand of DATLVJ010000163.1, from coordinate 5,436 downwards.
CCCGGCAAAAGCGACCACCCGGATTCCCTTTTCAACCGGCTCGATGTTCATCTGCCGGCCGTCCCCGTGCGTGGTGGCGTGAAAATCGCGATGGCTGACAAGAATCTTGCCTTCGATCTCGAGGGGCAAATTCCCGCGGACGAGCGTGTACTCCACAAACGTGGTGTTTTCACACTGCTGCATCCAGATGCGTTTTTCGAGCAACGCATCCGCGAGCGCGTAGCGCCACACGGGTTTCATGCCTTCGAGATGAAAGCTTTCGATATTCAGAAACCCTTTTGGAGAAACGTCACCGCTCAGCCAGCGATTCGTCGCGAGCGGAAACTCGGCCCCGCCATAGCGAACTGATTCATCCACGCCGGCAACTAGAAGGGTCCTGTCCGTTGGAGGCTGGAGCGAGGCCATCAGCAGCCCGTGATACCGGCGGGTGGAAGTCCCGGCAATTGTCCCGGACGCAAATCCTCCGAGGCCGTTGGTAACCAGCCACTCGCGGGTCTCCGCAAGCTCCAGGTTGCCGAGGATTTCTCTCCCAAATTGCACTTCGGCGAGAAGCGACAAAACTTACTCTCCGCTCTGCTCCAATAGTTTCGCGACCAGTCCGGTCCAACCCGTTTGATGGCTGGCGCCAAGCCCGGCGCCGTTGTCGCCATGAAAATACTCATAAAAAAGGATCAGGTCGCGCCAATGCGGATCGCTGTTAAACAGTTCCTGCCCGCCGGCAAAGGGGCGCTTACCATCCTTGCCCCGAGTGAAAATCCGGGTCAGGCGCTTGGAAATCTCCTGGGCCACCTGCCACAAATCCTGTTCGTTCCTTGAATGCGTGGGGCATTCAATCTTGAAATCCTCGCCGAAATAGTGGTGATATTTCTGGAGCGACTCGATCAGGAGGTAATTCACCGGAAACCAGATCGGGCCGCGCCAGTTGGAATTCCCACCAAACACTCCCGTATTCGATTCTGCCGGCTCGTAATCCACCTTGCTGGTGTGCCCGTTTACCTGCACCTCATAGGGATGGTCTTCGTGAAACCGGGAAAGCGCGCGAATCCCGTGCGGCGACAAAAATTCCGTTTCATCCAGCATGCGGCACAAAATCCTCTTCAATTGCTTCCGGTTGGCCAGCGAGAGCAGCCGGCGGACGCCGCGCGCCGACCGCTGCGTCATTTCAATGTGCTCCGGCACGTCGGGATGGTTGTCAATGAACCACTGCATGCGCCGCTTGAATCCCGGCAGGCGGTCCACGATTTCGGGCTCCAGCGTTTCCACGGCGAACAAGGGAATCAGGCCGACCATCGAGCGGATTTTCAGGAAATGCTCGTCCCCATTCGGCAGATGCAACAGGTCATAGTAAAACCCGTCTTCATTGTCCCAAAGCGAGCGTCCCGTGGGCCCCATGTCGTTCATGGCCCGCGCAATGTAAACAAAGTGTTCGAAGAATTTGCTGGCAACATCTTCGTAAGCCTGGTCGTCCTTCGCCAGTTCCAGCGCGATTGCCAACATGTTCAGACAATACATCCCCATCCAACTGGTGCCGTCGGACTGTTCCAGGTGTCCCCCGGTCGGCAAAGGCGCGGAGCGGTCAAAGACTCCGATGTTGTCGAGTCCCAGGAATCCGCCCTGAAAAATGTTGTGGCCATCCGGGTCTTTGCGGTTCACCCACCAGGTGAAATTCAAAAGCAGCTTGTGAAAAACTTTCTCCAGAAAACTGCGGTCGGCCACTCCGCGCACGCGCCGCTCGATCTTGTACACGCGCCAGGCTGCCCAGGCATGCACAGGCGGATTCACATCGCCAAAAGCCCATTCATAGGCCGGCAACTGCCCGTTCGGATGCATGTACCATTCGCGGAGCAGAAGCAGCAGTTGCTCTTTGGCGTAGTCGGGATCGACGAGCGCCAGGGGGATACAGTGAAACGCGAGATCCCACGCGGCGTACCAGGGATACTCCCACTTGTCGGGCATGGAGATGATGTCGTCGTTATAAAGGTGGGTCCAATCCTTGTTGCGGCCGTGCTGACGTTCTGGAGGAGGCTCCGGCCCAGCGGGATCCCCATCCAACCAGGTATATATGTCGTAGTGATAAAATTGCTTGCTCCACAGCATGCCCGAATAGGCTTGACGCATCACGCGATGCGCGTCATCCGACATCCCTTTGGGAATTCTCGATTCGTAAAATTCGTTCGCTTCTTTCTGGCGTTCGACTAAGACCGCGTCAAAGCCCGCGCCAAAATCGTTCGTTCCCGGAACACCGGCCGCGCGATCGGAGTGGCCCGGCCCCGAAATTGTGCCAACCATTGGCGAATCGGGGTCCATGCCGCCGAGCGGGTCGAGGTCAGTCAAGCGAAGTTTCAAAGTTGCGGATTCTCCCGGCCCCAGATGCAATGCGTAGTGCGCCGCCATCTTCGTGCCGGTGTGTTCCGGGTTCACAGCTCCCTTGTTTCCGCGAATCAGATAGGAATGGAAGCCGTCCTTCACATAAGGAGAGCGGTTGCGGAATTTAAAGATTTCCTCGTAGTTGGTTTCATTTTCCGTGAACAGGAGTTCCGGCGTCCCCGCCGCTAGCAGCCATCGCTTCCCGTACTGCCAGTGCTGCAGTTCCGTGCAGAGCGATCCCGGCGTATCGGGCGCCCTCCGCGCCATGGGCCGGCGTAAATCTTTTCCCCACGACCAGGTGTTGCGAAACCACAGCGTCGGCAGCAGGTGCAGAGGCGCCGCCTCTGGCCCCCGATTGAACGCCGTGATCTTGATCAGGATGTCTTCAACATCGGCCTTCGCATATTCGACGAAAACATCGAAATAACGATTCTCGTGGAACACCCCCGTATCCAGCAGCTCAAACTCGGGGTTCGTTCTTCCGCGGCGCGCGTTTTCCTCCACCAGCCAGCGGTAGGGAAACTCCGCCTGCGGGTATTTGTAAAGCATCCGCATGGAACTGTGCGTCGGCGTGGAATCCAGATAGAAATAGCATTCCTTCACGTCCTCGCCATGATTGCCCTGGTTTCCGGTCAGCCCGAAAAGGCGTTCCTTCAGAATAGGGTCTTTGCCGTTCCAAAGAGCCAGACCGAAACAGATCATCTGGTGCCGGTCGCAAATGCCGCCGATTCCGTCCTCGCCCCAGCGGTAGGTGCGAGCGTGAGAATGTTCGAAGGGGAAAAACTCCCAGGCGGTTCCGTTAGCGCTGTAGTCTTCCCGCACGGTCCCCCATTGACGCTCCGAAAGGTAAGGTCCCCAGCGCTTCCAGTGTTTTTTGCGCTGCCGGGCTTCTTCGAGACGATGATCTTCGATAGTCAGGATACGGGGCATGGCTGGAGATCCTTATAGTACGAGGCTTTGACTGGGAACTTGGTTACCTCAGGAAGCCTATGGTCGCATCATTTCAGATGCATCGGCGGAGGACAACCGAGAGTTTGTCCGGAGGGCCGAGGGCGGCGGGAGGGTTTCCAAACTGCGAAAGGGTTAATCGAATCGTAACCCATGACGCGGCTGATACTTTGCCGACCTGCGAAGATTCAAGTATCGTTCATCCCCAGAGGCGTCTTGGGATCCATCACATAGAACGGAGCGGGAGCCTCGCCCACCGAAGTAGCTCCGTCGTTCAAAGAATGATCTCCATACGCTGGGAATTTTGTGTCTTGTTGTATCCGTGGATCTGCGCTGAGGAGGCGTCATGAGAAGCAAGCCCAGTCGTTTGGCATTATCTGGAATCGCGCTGGTATGCGCCGCACTGCTTTCCGCCTGTAATGATTCGCCCAGGTTGCAATTCCTGACGGTAGCCCCGACCAGCGGGGAGATTTACGTCAGCGGAGGGGCTGGCGCGGGTGTACGAGGTGCCGTCCGCCATGGTGCGCGCCCCGCGATGACGACTCCGAGGCCTGGAGGAAGACGCCCGGCAGCGCTACCGCCGCCTGCGACCGCCACTTGCGGCTCCTTACAGTATGCCGCCACGGCTCGGTTCAGCAACGGCTCCACCCAGGACGAAACCAACAGTGCCACCTGGAGTTCCTCGGACACCGCTGTGGCACAGATCGACGCAAACGGATTGGCAACGCCCATCGGGCTCGGTACCACGAACATCGGCGCAACCTTCAGCGGAATTTCGGCCACCAGCGAACCGCTGGCGGTAGATCAACTGAATTCCATCACCGTCGCTCCGCTGAACGCAACTGTGCCACTCGGCGGCTCTCAGTCCTTTTTCGCGATCGGCAACTTCACCTTCGCCGCAGGCGGCTCCGGAAACCTGAACGTTTCCAGCCAGGTGACCTGGACCAGCAGCAATACCGACGCCGCGACGATTGATAATTCGGGCAATATCACGACGGTTGCCCCAGGTACGACCACCATTTCCGCAACCAGTTGCGATGGCGTGACCTCCGGAAGCGCGACTTTGATTGTAGGCCCGGCCGCCCCGCAAACTCTCCAGCTGACTCCCGCCGCCCCGACAATTGCCACAGGCAATACGACACTTTTCACGGCGCTCGAACTCTTGAGCGATGGCACAACTCAGCCGCTTCAGGGCACGATCGCGTGGAGCTCAACGACAACAACCACGGCAACGATCGACGTAAATAGTGGCATCGCCCTGGGGATTGCCGTCGGCACCTCTACGATCACCGCGACGGAGTCGGGTACAGGCTTCACCGGGACGGCGACACTGACCGTGCAAGCAGCGGCCGCCCGATTTGCGTACATCGCTAATAAGCAAGGCAACGGAGTCGGCGGACAGTTGGGCGCCGGGTCCATTTCGATTTACAAAGTCGATGCGGCGGGTGGGACTTTCACAGAGGTAGGTGGTTCGCCCTTCCCTGCCAACAATCCGCAGCAGGTGCTGTTTCATCCCTCTGGCCGCTTGATGTACTACATCAACTCCAGCAGCCGGATCATCACGAATTTCATCGACCCCTCCTCCAACACCGGCGGATTCATTATTGCCCAGCGCCCCCCCTACGTGGTAGGCACCGGGGCAAACAACGTCGGTGTGATCGACCCGCTCGGCCGCTTCCTCTATGTGATTGAAGACACCGGTACAATCTACGGATACTCCATTGCGCAAACACAGACGCAGGCCACCAACGGCGTCCTGACCGCAATCCCTGGCCTGACCGCCTACACCGACGCGACGCTGAACGCACCCACCTGGGTCATGACCGACCGCGCGGGAGCGTATCTCTACGTAGTGAACGACGGAAACGCCACCATCAGCGAGTACAGCATCGATCAATCGACTGGCGCACTGACACCCCTCGGCACCCCAACCATCACGACCGGAGACGGCACGAATTTCCCGCTCTTCGGGACCACTGATGTGAACGGACACCTTTATGTCGGAAACTTCGGCGACGTCACTGCCGGGTCTGTCGACTCCGTCTCTGCTTACACGATCGATCCGCAGACCGGCCAATTATCCAGCGCAGGGCCGGACAAGGTGATTCCAACGGCCACCCA
>DATLVJ010000162.1:0-7971 GCA_035577585.1 Candidatus Limnocylindrales bacterium | reverse complement strand
TTAAGTTGAGTGTCGAAAACTAAGAAGGTGTTGTTGGTGTGGTCGTAGATGCCTACGTCTTCTACGGTCTGCCTGCGATTGTGCCTGTGACATCGAACGTTGCCCCAACCACGCTGCCAGTGAGAGTGAACGCCATGCCATTGTCTGTTCCGGTGACGGTCAGGTTAAGCCCGGATTGCGTGACAGACACAATGACGGCATCTGTTGAGCCGGCACCGTTGTCTAACATCCCGGCGTATGAGCCGGAGAACGGACTTATCTTAGTTCCAGTGATGGAACCGCTATTCGCAAGGAAACCGCACGCGGCTGGAATGCTGTAAGTTCCGGTAGTGATAGCGCTGCAGTCAGATGCAAAGGTGACATTTCCTGTGGCCGCGACCGATCCTAGAGATCCGGCCTCATTCAGAGAAATGGAAGCCTGCGTCTGACTTGAAAACGTTCCCTGAATCGAATCGTCGCCAAGAGTGCCGTTGTCGCATTCTCCACCAAGGCTGACCAACGTGATGCCGTTGCTGCTCTGCGTCCCTTGGATAATTACAACGTTTTGGGTGCTCGCAGAGGCGCTCGTTCCAGCCTGGCTGAAGTTGGTCTCGATTAGAGAAACGCCGGAAGGATTAGCAGTCGAGCTTGCGATCACTTCGTACTGACCTTGGATGTTAACCGGAGTGATTGGGGGGTGCCAGACGAACTGCCACCACTGCCACCGCAGCCTACAGAAAAACCTAACGCTAGAAGCAGACCACAAACGCAGGATTTGTACACAGAACCGTCCCTTATCTTTGGATTTGCGGGACGCTGGCGGGGCAAAATCGGAATACCGACTTGCTATACTGCGTCTAGTCACTGTAGCTCGCACGATGGGCCACACTGATTAGGGCGTCACGGTGTTCACAGCACCAGGGCATCCCGCTTTATGTCGGCCTGACATTACCTTCTAAGTACACTGGACGTCGATACTAGCGAAGCTTAATTGCTCTTACCATTACCCCACCCCGGGGACTCGATCTCTTCGCTGCCGCAGGGACAGACGTTAAGTGTTACTTGATAAGGGCGCGGTCTGTGGATAAAACCTCGCAAGCGTGCATGTATTTCGGGAGGACGGCCTGAGGCGCCAAGGGGCGGCCCAAAAATCGGCTCCGAATGAGGGTCCTTAGTGACCCTCGAACTGGCTAGCTTTACTTACTTAGTGATGTATTAATAGGCAATGTACTGGCCAATTGCTGGCCAAAGGACTGCAAACCCGCCTTGCGTCACCGTCAGTCCACGGGTAAATGGGCAATACAGTGCGGTGGCAATCCGTAACTGCTTTCAGTTTCCATTTAGTTTCCAATTAAGGCCATCGCTCGGAAAGCTAAGTGCCGCCAGATCAATCGCTTTCAGAGTTTTATTCCAAGCTTCCCAAGCTTCGGACGTGGGTTCGATTCCCATCGCCCGCTCCAGATTCTACAAAGCTTACGGTCGATTGCTCGGTTTCCATTGCTCTCCGTAGTTTCCAAATTTTGACAAATCGGCCTATTTTTTGGCTGAACTCGTTCGACTGTTTCATCTTCCTTCGCTGCCTTGATTTGCTGATCCCCCGGAAAACAATAGATTAATGGAATTCTTCCGGAACCTGATCGCAAGTCTTGGTCAACGTCAGAAGCTCGCCGAGCTTAAGTTGTGGATCGATGCTGGGTGACTAGCCATTCTGCGTTGCGGTTGGAACGCCGGCCTCCCAAGGGGGGTTATTGGCAACGTTCTTGTAGACCGCTGCCAAGACTCGCGCGCGGGAAGACAACATCACCCAACGCTTCGGTTGAAAGCCGAAAGGACGTGCTCGCACTAGCCTCAATCTTGATCGTTTGGCGTGGTGCTGTCACGACAGTGTCACATAGACGAAGGCTAATCTCATCGGAAAATTGGGGCTGCTTTTCGAAAACTTACTACAACGGTCTAGGGAACTGTTGCAGGAAATTGGAATCACCCGCCTGCCAGACCAACCGTCTCGGATCGGCGCGGTGACCGTGAGATTCCGAGCTTCCTCATCTTGGCAATCAAAGCGGTCCGCTTCAGTCCCAATCGGGCTGCGGCGCCTTGAGGACCTCCGACGACCCACTCCGCTCCGTCCAACGCCTGAAGAATGATCGCTCGTTGCGAATCCATGAACGTGCCCGGTGCACCGCGCAGACTAATAGGATCTGAGACTGTCAAATTCGCGGCCACTCGGTCCGAGACCAGCACGGGCAAAGGATTCGGTAGAACTCCGTTATGACTCAGGATTGCGGCTCGTTCGACCAAGTTCTGAAGTTCGCGCACATTGCCCGGCCAGGAATACGAACAAGATGCTAGGCGGGCATGTCAAGAGTTGATTGAGCGGACTCTGCTGGGCGGACGTGGGATGTGTCGATGCTGAGGTATGTCATACCGCGCACATCAAGAAACACGCGCTCGCGAACAGTTACGAGACGCAGGAGTACGTGCTGGCAAGCGGAGCACCGAGCGACGATGCCGGGACTTTGCATGTACACATGTGCGTCGGCGACACGCCTCGTTGCGCCGCAGTTCGCGCACTGACCTTTAGCAGCCGTAAGGTCCACGGCGAATATTTTGCTCAATTCGCCACCAGATGCGTTGCCGTCGAGGTAGTCGTACGCAGTCGAGTTCATTTTCGTTCTCCCGTGGAGCCAAAACGCTCCGTTCTGATCTTGTTGCGGTCGTTACCGGAGGCGATGAGGAGGTCAGTTGCGCTTTCGACGAACGATGTGGGGCCGCAGACGTAGCAAGTCGGGGCAAGGCTTGACGGCCAGGTCGCATCCGCAATCAGAGGGGTGTTGATTCGGCCGGGCGGCCTCGGCCAATCCGTCGGAGCGACTCGGGTGTATGCGTACGTGACACGCAAAGAATGGTCTTCATCGGATAGCGCCTGCAATTCGTCCCGGTAGTAAACGGCTTGCGGTTCACGCACGGAATACAACAATCGAAAGGGCGCAATGCTGCCCCCAGAAGCGCGCGAGCGAATCATGGCCATGAGTGGAACGATGCCAGAACCCCCTGCGATTAGCTGGATGGGCTCAGTTTGTTCTGCGCGCCAGACGAACCAGCCGCCAATTGGACCTCGCAACTCCAAACGGTCGCCGGTGGCGACTTCCTGCGTGAGATAGGGTGAGACTTCGCCGTTCGGTAGCCGTTCGACGGTTAATTCAACTTGCCCGTGGGAATTTGGCGCGGATGCGATCGAGTACGACCTCACTGCAGAGTATCCATCCGGGGCCGTTACCCGCACGTCAACGTGCTGGCCTGCGAGATGATCCGGCAAGTCTGGAACTTCGAGCGTGATCGTACGAGCCGTTGCGGTTTCATTGTGGAGAGCAACGACCGTTCCGATACGCCACATCACTCGTCGCCCGAATAACGCTGCTCCCGCCATGGATCCCCGTAAATGTGATAGCCGAGGCCTTCCCAAAAGCCAGGCTTATCCTTGTCCATCAGGGTGATGCCCCGAACCCATTTGGCGCTCTTCCACAAATAGAGATGGGGGACAAGAAGCCGCGTGGGGCCGCCGTGTTCGGGTGCAAGATCCTTGCCGTCAAATCGGAAGGCGATCCACGCCTGCTTGTTCCTCAGATCATCGAGAGGCAAATTTGTAGTGTAGTCGCCGTAGGAACGGGCGAGAGCATAGGAAGCGTCGGTTTTGACTTCTGCGAGGATCGTATCGAGAGAAACGCCTTCCCACGATGTGCCGAGTTTCGACCATCGCGTCACGCAGTGCAAATCAACTGTAAAGCTCTCGGTGGGCAAGTCGCGGAAAGACTTCCAGTCCCAGCGTTGCAGGACGCGATTTCCGTCGTCAATCGTAAATTCCCAGCGGTCGAGCGGCACATGTGGTGTTGGCCCAGCGGACAGGACGGGGAAGTCCGTGGTGAGATATTGCCCTGGCGGCAGCTTTGCATTTTCCGCGCTGCGCCGACCGGAAAAGCCTCGCGAGATAATATCCATGCGCAGTTCTCCCTACCGAGTGAAGGTTCGCGCCCGTGCGGAACAAACCGACGTTGCCGATCGCGGGGTCAAGGGAAATGATCCTCCCTATCAAAGACCGTCTCGGTATGTCCTGCTGAGGAAGCACGACGATTGCCAAAGGCTGATACGAACCCTCGTCATTCTTGCGAAGAATCGCGCAGCGAATTTGAATGCCGACGAATCCTAGCTCGCTGGCATTCGCTTGGTTTCATTCCCATAAGTTTACGGAACGAAGCCATGGGGGAATGGCTTGAAAAACCCCAGTGTGGTGCAACATCGACCGAGGCGAGCACGGCTAAAAATTGGTAGCGGCCCTGTGCTGCATTCGCGCTGTCGTTATTGCAGCACACGGAGACCGCAGGACGACATCCGCTTGACACTTCCTCGCGCGATCCTACGAGTTAAAGCCTGGTTTGCCGGAAGAAAGCACGACTTTCGATATTGGCCAGATATTTGCAATGAACAGGAGTGCAATGAAAACGACACGACAAATTATGAGTTTCCGGATCGCAATTGTTATTCTCACGCTCCTCCTTCTGGCGGGATATCAGCAAGGCAAACCACAAACTAACGACAGCTACAACGGATGGGATCTGGTCGATAAGACGGGAAGCATTCACAAGCCAAGCGACTACCGAGACCGCTACCAGGCGCTCGGAACATACATGGTGCTCGACCCGAGAGGAAACCAGATGCATCTCACGTACGCATCCCCGGGCTCCGCTGAAAGCTACCGGAAAACCGGGAAGTTTCCCGACGGAACTGTTCTGGTAAAGGAAGTCTTTGGAACGGACCACGCCCAAATGACTACAGGCGACGCACATTGGGCTTCCGGAACGAAAGTCTGGTTCGTGATGATCAAGGACGAAAAAGGACGCTTTCCGGGCAATCCACTGTGGGGTGATGGCTGGGGCTGGGCTCTGTTCAAATCCGACGCCCCCGACAAGCAAGTTGCAACCGATTACAAGAAAGACTGCTTGGGGTGCCACATTCCTGCAAGGGGGACGGACTGGGTTTATGTGCAAGGGTATCCGGCTCTCGCCTCGAAGTGAGAAACACTGCGTGAAGAGAGCGAGTTTCGAAAACGTTTCAAAGGAGATCGCAAAATGCGAAAAGTTTTGCTGGTAGTCATCTTGGGGTTGGGTGTCGTTGCCGCGAGTTCATTGGTGCGTGACCCGAGCCGGGTCGCGGCAGCCCCGCAATCCACAGCAGTGTTTGATGCCGATGGAAAGTTGAAGCTGCCAGAGGGCTATCGGCACTGGGTCTTTGTCGGCGCGCCATTGACGCCCAATGGCCTCAACAATGGCAAGGCGGGCTTCCCCGAATACCACCATGTCTACGTCGAAGAGAAAAACCTGGACGTGTATCTCAAGACCGGTTCATTTCCCGAAGGGACCGTCGTCGTCAAGGAACTGACGCGCGTTCTCAATCCGACCTTTCCCGACGGCTCGCGCACCGAACCATCGGGCCGCGGATATTTCAACGGGGAATTTAATGGCATGGATGTGACGGTCAAAGATAGCAAGAGATTTGCGGCCACCAACGGATGGGGCTTCTTCAACTTCGGACATCACCCGCTTCCTTATTCTTCGTGGGCCAAGGAAGCCTCCGCAGCTGAATGTGCCAGCTGCCATCAAGCCTTCGTCGCCAAGACCGACATGACTTGGGTCCAGTTTTACCCGATTCTACGCGACGGAGACAAAACCAAATAGTTTGGATTACGCGTGGGGAGATTTTCTATCTGGTCTGACTTTCTATGGAGCAGAAGAAAAAAACAGTGTTCTGAGAAAAAGGAGATAAGCATGGCGAAAGAAGTAAGCATGTCGAGAGAGATGAGCATGAACGGTCGTGGTGGCCATCTCTACATCCAAACCAACGAGGTAAGGAACTGCATCATCCACTACCATCGGTCTGCGAACGGGACGCTTACAGAGGCGGAGCGAGTAGCCACCGGAGGTGCCGGTTCCGGGACTTACAAACCGATCAGCGGCCAGGAGAGCGCACCCAACTCTTTTGAAGGCGCGGCTAGCGTCATCCTCTCACCAGATCGCAAGTTTCTGTTTGCCACAAACGGCGGGGACAATTCGGTTTCTAGCTTCGCCGTGGGCGACAAGGGCAGGCTCACACTAATCGACACCAAGCCGACCGGGAACGACGTGGAGGGAAAGAGCGGCACTGCCAAATCGCTGGCATATTCTCCCTCGAAGAACATGCTTTACGTGGTCCACTCCTTCGGACCCGATCATATCCGGCTCATGTCGGTCTCGAGTGATGGCAGACTTACGCAGCGCATGGAGCGATACACGGCGAATACCCCGGAGAAACCACACCGTGTTCCAACTATGGGTGTGCTCTCACCGGATGAGAAGTTTTTCCTTGTCGGCACCACATTCGATTTGCCTATTGCGATCTCCGGTACCTATCCGGACGGTTCACCGATTCTCTGGGTGCCTGGTCCAGACGGCAGAACACGGTCCGTCGCTTCGAATGCGCCAGATCCCGACGGGATCGTTGTATTCCGCGTGAATGCAAACGGCACGCTCAGCGACCCTTCGTTCCAGGACGGAGGGGGCGGTTCTCCTTTCTACATCGCCTTCCTACACAACCGGCCGGATTCTTTCATCATCGCATACGCCGTCGGTGACGGAGTCAGCTTGGGCCACATTGACGAAGACGGCAGAATTGGCGTCGACAAGGTCGTACCGATCGACACGAGGCGAGGCAAGATCGCTGAACTTTGCTGGCTGGCCGTCTCCCCCGATGACCGCCTCTTGTACGCTACGGTTTTCGGGTACAGCAACGTCACCAGCTTCCATATTGACGGCCCCGAGATCAGAGTTGCGAAGGATCCTGCGTGCCCTAACGTCGAGGGCGATGGCACCTTCAGGGGGCTTTGTGGGGACGTCAGCAGCGGACCGAGCGACAGCTGGGTTTCACCGGATGGCGCCTTTTTCTACCAGATCTACGGGAACGCCTCGAAGCTGGTGGGGTACGCCACCAAGCCAGACGGCTCGCTAGAAGAGGTTACCAGTGTCGCCATCCCCTACAACAGCCCGGAGGGTTTGGCGGGATTCTGATTTTTCCTCAAGGCGGGCGCGATGAGCAGCTGCTTCCGGGACACGATTTGGCTGATGCGTATTGAGCCCGGTCCCGGAAGCGGTCTCACCGCCCGCCATACGCTTCACGGTATTCACAAAAAAGAGCGGCACAGGCGAAGCCCGATCACGAACAACTGTGCGTGGACGACCGAAGAGACCGGGGACAACTAATGTGCGATACCGCGTCGCTCTCTTACTTCACTGACGATACGAGCGCTTTTGATACGCCGGCGCCACGCTCAGAAAATTCATCAGATAAAGATCTGCAGAGAGCAGAAGGTTCTTGCCGAATCGTACTCGGGAGCTCCGAAAGAGGCACTCGCGTCATAGACGTTTACCAAAGATCTCCGATTCGTGTTCTATTCCCAAGAACGGCCGGCACCCAGGTGCAGGAGGCCGTTCTTGTAAATACCTCCGGAGGCATTGCGGGAGGAGACCGCCTTGAATCCAGCGTGACAGCAATGAGCAACGCTTCCATCGCAGTCACAACCCAGGCCGCGGAGAAGGTCTATCGCGCAATCAACGAATCCGCGCACATTACGACGACGCTCAGAGCGCGTGACTCGGCGAAACTTGCGTGGCTACCACAGGAAACGATCGTTTTCAATCGCGCGCGGGTCTGCCGCAGGACGGAGATCGAAGTCTGGTCAGGGTCTGAACTTCTCGCCTTGGAGTGGTTGGTGCTCGGCCGCGCGGCGCATGGAGAGAAAGTCTCCGCCGGAAACATCATGGATAGTTGGCGAGTGAAGAAAGACGGACGGCTCGTCTGGGCGGACAGCTTTCGCGCCACCGATGAGGTTTTTTCACATCTTTCTCGGAAGGCGTTGCTGTCGGACTGCACTGCCATCGCAACACTGCTCTATTTCGGGCCCGACCT
>DATLVJ010000161.1:0-5915 GCA_035577585.1 Candidatus Limnocylindrales bacterium | reverse complement strand
CGGGCGCGATCGCCTTGCTGCGCTCGGCGGCGCCTTCCGTCGAAAGACGGTCCAGTCCCAACTGCCCCAGCCGGTAGTAAAGCCATTTGTGGTCCGCCAGCTTAGCCGCATCCACGCAAACCAGTTGCCCCAGCCGGTCGGCCCCCGGCACAAACCGAATCATGTACTCCGGCGTGTAGTGCGTGTTGATCACCAGCGTTCCGCCCGGCGGCATCCCGCGCATGTAATCCCAACCCTTCACCATCGTCCCTTCGACGAGCACTACGATGTTCGGGTGATCGTTCTCGTAGGTCAGCTCGTTTTCGAGCACCGAATCGCTTACCCGGCAATACTTGCGCGTCGGGCAATTCGTTCGATCGGGATTGTCCACGTAATTTTCCATCGACTGCGCGTGCTTGCCCTCTTTCCGGGCAGACGCGGAGATGGAATTCACGATGTCGCGGCCTTCTTTGTCCATGATGATGCCGCGCGTCCAGACAGATAGTTCCGTATAGCTCATGCTCCCACCTCGTCAGTACTTGGTTGAAGTAAATACATCCCGCCACAAATCTCCGGGAGTATTGCCCGGATCGTTCCCCGCGTTCAATTGTTTGGGACAGCTTCGATCGGCTTCCAGAACTGCCAGGAAATCCCCGCGCGTAACCACGAACGGCGCAAGCCGTGTGCCGCGCTGAATTTCCACGATTGCGGAAAGCGTCGCTCTTTTGCAAAGGCTTTCGATGTCGGCGCCGGTCAAACCTTCCATCCGCTCCGCCAACTCCTTGAAATCGATATCGGGCGAAATCGGCACTTGCCGGCAGCAAAGCTGAAGAATCGCCTCCCGGTCGGCAACGCCGGGTTTTGCGAACGGCAGTATGTAGTCGAAGCGGCCGCTTCGCAACAATGCGGGCTCGATCCGCTCGGGGCGATCCGTCGCCGCCAGCAGGATCACGCCTTTCACGTCGCGCAAGTTGTCGATTTCCCGCAGCAACTGGCTCAGAATTCTGCGGTACACATCCGAAGTGGATTGCTCGCCGCCGAACCGGGGAGCTAGCGCGTCAATCGAATCGAAGAACAGAATGCAAGGCGCGGCGCGTCTCGCCTTCTTGAATACCTCGCGCAACGCCCGTTCGGAATCTCCCAGCCACTTCGAGTAAAGCTGCGGCCCGTCAATCGCGATCAGAGGGAGTTGTTTCTCCCCGGAAAGAGCGCGGGCAATGGCCGTCTTGCCGGTTCCGGATGGGCCCGCCAGCAGAATCCCGCGCGGCGGCGCCAGGCCGAATTTCTCATAAATCTCAGCGTGAAGATGAGAGTGCTCTACAACGGCATCGAGCATTCGCTTCACTTCCTGCAGCCCGCCGAGGCATGCAAACGTGCTCTCGCTTTTTTCGATGAAGAATTCTCGCGTCGCGCTGGGCTCCACATCCTTCAGCCCGGCCAGGAAATTCTCGCGAGTCACCTGCAACGTTTCCACTTTGTCGGCCCCCGCGCCGTCGATGCCCAGCGGCAATCCCGCCAGAAATCCTCTTAGCGCGATCATCCCCACTTCCTGGCAGAGCGCCTCCAGATCCGCGCCGACAAATCCGTGCGAAAGCTCGGCAATCTCCTGCAAGTCGACATCGGCGGCCAACGGCATCGCCCGCGTGTGGATCCGCAGAATCTGCAGCCGCGCCTGCGTATTCGGAACCCCAATTTCGACTTCACGGTCGAATCGGCCCGGCCGTCGCAGCGCCGGATCCAGCATTTCCGGTATGTTGGTCGCGCCGATCACGATCACGTGGCCGCGCGCAACGAATCCATCCATCAAGCTGAGCAGTTGCGCCACAACCCTTTTTTCCACTTCGCCCGTAACTTCGGCGCGCTTCGGCGCCACGGCGTCAATTTCGTCAATGAAGAGAATCGCCGGGGCGTGCCGCGCCGCCTCTTCGAACACTTCGCGCAACTTGGCCTCGCTCTCGCCATAAAATTTGCGCATGATTTCCGGGCCGTTCAGATGAATGAAATGCACCCGGCTTTCGGCGGCCACCGCCCGCGCCAGCAAAGTTTTTCCGGTGCCCGGCGCGCCGTACAAAAGCACGCCCTTCGGCGCCAGGATTCCCAGCCGCTCAAAAATAGGCGAGTACTTCAGCGGCAACTCCACGATCTCCCGAACCCGGGCCACTTCCCGTTCCAGCCCCCCGATGTCTTCGTAGGAAACCGCCGGAGCGCGCGATGGCGTCTGCTCGCCTTCCACCACTCGAATGTCCGTCCGCTTTCCGATCACCACAGGACCCGAGGGAATCGTCCGCACCACCTGGAAATTCACGGCCTTCGCAAATGTCGGCACACGGACGGCGCACCCGGTAACGACAGGAACGCCTTCCAAATCTTCCAGCATCCGCTCAGGCGCAATCGTTGCCGGCGCGGCGCCAATCCACATCGGTGTCAGGCGGACCGCCACCGCCGCCTGGGTCTCGACCGTGGCCACCGTCACCTGCTCCTGCAATCCGGCGCTGCAATTGCTGCGGCAAGTTCCGTCAATCTGGACTACGCCTTCGTGAGCATCGTCCGAAATATCCGCGCGCCCGACGGCCACCGTCCCGCCGGTGATTTTCAGGGTATCCCCGGGCTTCGCGCCTGTGCGCAAAAGATCCGCCGGCGCAAGCCGCGCAATCGCGTGGCCCACGTCTTCGACGCGCGCCTCCGCTACGCGCAGTGTCACCGCCGCTCCGCCGCCTGGTGTGGAATTTTGCTGGTTTGAGAGACTCTCGGCTTGCGCCTCGCGAGGTGCGAAAGGCCCGCCGGTCATGTCATCCCGCGTGTCAGGCAATCTGCTCATCCTCAAATCGAATTGTCGCCCTTCGTCCTTGCCTGTCGTTCCGCTTGCTGGCATCGTTGCGAACGCGCGTCGTCAGCCCATCGTGAAAATTCCCGCTGGCCGAATCCTCACTTCTTGAGAAGCATTTTTTCGACGTCCTCGATATGCCGTTTCATCGCCAGTTTCGCCGCTTCGGCATCATGGCGGTTCAGCGCGGCCAGAATTTTCCGGTGGCCGGCCAATGATTTTTGCGGGCGGCCCTCAACCTGCAAGCTTCGCTCCCGTGAATCCTTGAGCATATCCATCAGCGTATCCAGCACTTTGCGCACAACACTGTTGCCGGAGGCTAGCGCAATCGCGTAGTGAAATTCTGTGTCCTCTGCGATCGTGCTTTCCTCGTTGCGCAATTTCTCATCCTGCCGCTTCAGGATCTCTTCCATCTCCACAAGCTCCTCGGGCGAAACGCGCGTTGCGGCGCGCGCCGCCAGTGAAGGCTCCAGCATCTTGCGAAAGTCCAGCAGTTCGCCGAGCAGTTCTTCCTTGCGCTTCCGCGCGTTGGCCAGCGGATTCACCAGCGAATCCGACGAAATCTGGAGAACAATCGTGCCAGCACCCTGCCGCGGCTCCACCATGCCCATCAACTCCAGGCTGCGAATCGCATCGCGGATCGAGCTGCGGCTCACGCCAAGCGATTCCGCGAGATCACGCTCAGAAGGAAGCTTGTCGCCCGGCTGGAGCTTTTTCAGGATCAGCCGCTCGATCTGTTTGGCCACGCCTTCGTAAACTTTGTCCCGGCGGACCGTCTCGAAATCAGTTTTCAGGTTGAGTGTCAAACCAGGCTCCAAGTGGTCCGGTAAGTGGACCAGCGGGAGTATACACCGCTTGTCAACACCCGGCAATATTATTTGAATTCACTCTAGCTGCGCCGAGCCCGGGCTGGCAACCCCCGGATTTTCAGCGCCCCGCGACAAAAAAATACCCGCTCATCGCCAGTCCCACCCCGATCACCGCATACCGCATCTTCTGCGGATCCGCTTTCTGAGCAAAGTCCGCTCCCAGCCATCCGCCGGTCAGCGCTCCCGCAAGCATCACCAGGCACTGCGGCCACAGCACCGCCCCGGCAAAGATAAACGTGATTACCGCCGCCACATTGCTCGCCGCGGCCAACAAAGTCCGAATCGCCCCCATCGCCAAGACATCTCGCATTCCCAGCGCGGCCAGCATTCCCAAGATGACGAATCCGATCCCCGCCCCGAAGTATCCCCCGTAGACCGCCAGCAACAATTGCAGCATGGAACTTACCAGGATTGCCTGCCACGAAAGCTTTCGGAGATCGTCGACAACCGAAGTCCGGCCGGCGATCGCTCGAATCTGATTTCCGAACGCAAACAGCAGGGTGCCGCTCAAGAGCAACCACGGCACCAGATGCAGGAATGTGCGTTGTGGCGTGTGAAGCAGCAGCAGCGCGCCGGCCCAGCCCCCCGCCAGGCTCGTCGCCAGCAACGGAATCAAAAGCCGCGGCGGCGCGTCCAAACGCTTCAGGTAAACAACCGTGCTCGCCGCCAGTCCGGGCCACAGCGCCACGGTATTGGTGGCGTTCGCTTCCACCGCGGGCACTCCGGTGAAGAGCAGCAGAGGGAAGGAGACGAAGCTACCCCCGCCGGCGACCGCATTGAGCGTCCCGGCGATGGCCGCGGCGAAAAACAGGAGAATGGCATTCGAGAGGTGCAAACTCTTGTTTATCAGAAAAACCGCACATCTGCGAAGTGAATCTCCGGCCACGGGCATGCATTCAACGCAAGGTACGTAATCAGATCAGCGACCTGCTGAACTTCCGGGGGCGCATCTTTCTCTTGCCTCGTAACGTAAATTTTTCTCTTACCAATCGATTTTATAATTATTTGCTTGACATGAATCTTTGAATGCGCTAAACGCTGACCGCCACTGGTCCGCTCATCCGACCATTCACTTTGGGGGGAATATGAATTCACTCAGGACGTGGATTGCGTTTTTCACGTTGGCCTTGGGTCTTGTGTCTGCGGGCCCAGGGGCTCAGGCCCAGAGCGAGAACCCTGCCGGTGACAGCGCACAGGTCCCTTCCGCGACGGCAAGCAAGGCCGAAGTGGAGCAGCTCCGCCAGGAGCTTGCCTCGCAGCGCCGCACCATCGAACAACTCAGAAATCTGGTCGAGCAGCTTGTCGAAGTGAAGTCGCGCCCGGCTTCTCCCGCGAACGATGGCGCCGCCCGGCTGATTAACACCACGTATCCGCTGCCGGCCTCGGCACCGGCTGTCGATGCCGAAGCCGCGCCGCCGGCAGAGCCAGTCGTGATCTACCAGAAGCCCGCGGACAAAAAAGACGGCGGCGCGCCCGTCAACGCCGGTTGGAACGGTGAGCATTTCTTTATCAAGTCCAACGACGGCCAGTTTCAAATTCAGCCCTACGGTTACGTGCAGACCGATTACCGCAGCTACATTGGCGACGGCTCTCCCGCCAATACTTTCTCCGTGCGCCGCGGCCGCTTCGGCTTTCAGGGAAATTATGGCGATCACTACCAGTTCGGCCTTTTGGTCGACGCCGCTGCCTCTACGGGCGCGATCATCCGCGATATCTACCTGAACGCGAAATACAACAACGCCATCCAGGTTCAAGCCGGACAATTCAAGGAACCCTTCGCGCAAGAATTGGTCGCCGGCGTCACCAATATCGATTTCGTCGAGCGTGGATTGCAATCCGTGCTCTATCCATCGGCCGCTTCCGCATTTCGCAGTCCCGGCGTTACGATTCACGGCGATGTAAGCGGCGGCGCGTTTCAGTACTGGGCGGGCGCATTCAACGGCAAGGGATTTGCCACCAACAACACTACCAGCGTGCCCGAGGCCGTTGGCAGAGTTCGTTTCTATCCGTGGCGCAGCAAAAAAGACAGCGTCCTGCAGGGTTTGGCATTCGGCGGTTCGATCGCCTACAGCCAGTCTCGCGGTCTTTCCAACGAACTTACTCCTTCGGTTGCTTCACCGGATGCCGCTTTCACTTTCCTGCCGCAGTTCCAGGCCAACGGAAATGTCTGGCGGTATGAGGGCGAATTCACTTATCTGAAGGGGCCCTGGGCCTTCCGCGACGAATACGTTCAGGCCACCTTC
>DATLVJ010000160.1:0-4620 GCA_035577585.1 Candidatus Limnocylindrales bacterium | reverse complement strand
AGTATGGATGCGGGCCACAGAAGCAGACGCAGCCACGGCGGCAGAGTCATCGCGCGGAACCACCCTGGCGGTGGTCGAGGTGAAGGGAGATGGCGGCGAGGGCGCGATCGAGGGCACCGCGGCTGCTTTCGACCAGCTGGCGCGCGGCGGCGCCCATGCGCTGCATCTTTTCTGGATCTTTGAGGAGGTGAATCATTTCTACCCCGGCGTCTTCGGGGCTTTCCACCTGTATGGCAGCGCGGGATTCGACGAAGCGGGCGGCGATGGCGGCAAAATTTTCCATGGAAGGGCCGAAGACGGGGACTTTGCCGAAGGCGGCGGGTTCGAGGATGTTGTGACCGCCGGAGTCGACGAGAGAACCGCCGACGAAGACGCCGTCGGCGAGGCTGTAGAGAGAGGCGAGTTCGCCGATGGAGTCGAGGAGGAGGACGGTGACGTCGTCGGGGATGGAGTTGAGGCCGTTGCTTGCGTTAGCAGAATTGACCGAGCCCGGAAGAGATAATTCCGAGCGGCGGACGAATTTACGGTGGGATTCTTCGATGAATTCGGCGGCGGGAGCGAAACGCTCGGGCTTGCGCGGGGCGAGGACGAGGAGGGCTTTTGGAAAATCGCCCTGGACTACGCCGAAGACGAGGAGGGCGAGAGGCTCTTCCGTGGCGACTACGCTGCCGGCGACGATTAGCGGGCTGCGGCCTCGGCGGGCGCATTCTTCTTCGAGCCACTTTGCGAGTGGAGTTGGGGCTGGGAGTTCGAGATCGTATTTGAGGTTGCCGCTGACGGTGACTTTTTCGGACGGGGCGCCGAGGGCGCGGATGCGGTCGGCGTCTTGCTGGGATTGCATGAGGAAGGTGGAGGCGTTGCTGAGGGCAGATTTGAGGAGGGGTTTCAGATAGAAACCGAAGGCGCTGAGATAACGTTGCCAACGGGATAAAGAGCGATCGGAGATGCGGCCGCTGACGAAGAGGACGGGAATGTTGCGGCGGGAGGATTCGCGGAGGAAGTTGGGCCAGATTTCGGTTTCGAGGATGATGACCACGGCGGGTTTCACGGCATCGAGAACACTGCGGACGCTGAAGGCCCAGTCGAGGGGAAAAAAGATTACGGCGTCGGCGAAGGGCATGCGTTCTTTGGCGAGGGCGTAGCCGGTAAGGGTGGTGGTGGAGACGACAAGAGGGCGATGAGGGTAGACGTCCTTGAGGCGGCGGGCGAGCGTTACGCCGGAGAGGGCTTCGCCGACAGAGACTGCGTGGATCCAGATAGAGCCGGGATGCTGGGCGGGGAGTTTTTCGAGTCCCGAAATGGAAAAGCCGAGGCGTTGGCCGAGATTGGAGAGATATTTGCCGTGGCGGAGGCCCTGGATGAGCCAATAAGGCGACGTGAGAAGGGCGGCGAGGCCCATCAAGAAGCTGTAGAGGAAATACACTCGATGTGACTCCGGTTGTTCCGGGATTCGCGTGCGCCCGAGGGCGGAGAGGCGGAGCAACCCGGCTTCTCCCCCAAGAATCGAAGGCCTCAGGATGCAAACAGTCTATTATAGCCTCATGAAGAAACTCCTTGCTGTGGTTGTGGTGGTGGCTTGTGGGATTTTGCTGGGACGGCCGGCGACGGGGCAGCAAGCGAAGCCCTTGCGGACTTCGATTCTGGATGCGCACGAGGGTGTGACGATCGGAGTGGAGCCGTGGACGCAGGCTAGCCGGTACAAGGAAAGGTTTCCGAAGAAGTCTCCGTTTGCGGTGGGAATTGTGGCGTTGAAGCTGAGCATTCGCAACGACAACGATGAAGCGGTGAAATTGACTTTGCGGCGGATCCGGCTGCTGGTGCAATTGGACGCGGAGAACCGGCAGGAACTGGAAGCGTTGACGGCGGATGACGTGGCGGACGCGGTGATGCTGAGGCAGAGCGGGAAAGACCCAACGGCGCGGAGATTGCCGATTCCGCTGCCGATCAACCGGCCGAAGCCGACGCGGGACAAGAATTGGGAGGAATTTCGCGGAGACTGCCAGAATGCAGGAATACCCTCGGGTGTGATTGGGGCGCACAGCACGATGGAGGGGCTGGTGTATTTCGATCTGCGCGGGGAGTTGGATTTGCTGCAGACGGCGAGATTGTATGTGCCGGATTTGCAGAAGATGACGTCGCAAGAGGCGATATCGTATTTTGATATTGATTTCAGCCGGGGGACGGCGAATTAGGCCGTTGTAGCGTCCACCTTCAGGTGGACGCGAATCGAACCGGGGATGACGGGGCCACCTGAAGGTGGCCGCTACGCAGAGGATTATTTGAACTAGTATATTTGTTTATGGTATACAGACGCGTACTTCGGTGATACGCGTTATGACCTTCCCGCGCAAGAGAATTCGCCTTCCTGCCGCGAGTTACCTAGGATTTCGGAGATATTTCCTTACTTTCTGCTGCTTTGAGCGGCGCGCCTGTTTTCTTCGCGAGGATTTCAATCAATACTTTGTCGGGAAGTTGAGGGAGCATGCGGCTGCCCATCAATTTTCCGTGCCGGCTTATTGCTTGATGCCTGACCATATACATCTCCTGGTGGAGGCACTGGCAGTGAATTGTAATCTGGCGCCATTTGTGAAGGCGCTTAAGCAAACGACTGGATTCGCGTTTGAGCGCCAAACCGGCGAGCGGTTGTGGCAGAGGTATTACTGCGACCATGTTTTGCGGCCGAAGGACGATCCTAAAGGCGTGGCTTGGTATATCTGGTTGAATCCAGTGCGGGCGGGATTGTGTGAGGAAGCGAAGGAGTATCGGTTTCTGGGCTCACTTACGGGTTTGTGGCCTCCGGGGGCACGGCCTGATTTGATTTGGGTTCCGCCGAAGAGAGAGAACGCGTCCACCTGAAGGTGGACGCTACGTGGTTCGTTTGCTCGGTGCGGTGGCGTCGGCTAACATGGTTGGGCGAAAACTATTCGGATTGCATCGGACTCCATGGAAAACCTGCTTGAGAAATTGAATCCTGAACAACGTCTTGCTGCGGAAACTACGGAAGGGCCGGTTTTGATTTTGGCCGGGGCCGGGACGGGAAAGACGCGCGCGCTTACGTTTCGGATGGCGAATTTGATTGCGAAGGGGACGCCGGCAGACGCGATCCTGGCGGTGACGTTCACGAACAAGGCGGCGGAGGAGATGCAGACGCGGGTGAGCGATCTGCTGCTGCGTGCGGGTGTGCCGCCGGAGCGGCCGTGGATTTCTACGTTTCACTCGCTTTGCGCGCGGCTGCTGCGGCGCGAGGCGGTGCATGCGGGGTTGGCAAAGGATTTTGCGATCTATGACGATGACGACCAGCTGGCGGCGGTGAAGCTGGCGATGGCGAAGCTGCAGATTGATGATGATGCGCTGACGCCACGGAATGTGCTGAGCCGAATCAGCTATGCGAAGAATCACGCGCAATCGCCGGAGCAGATGCGGGCGGAGGCGTTTGGGCCTGACACGAGGAAGGTGGCGGATATTTACGCGGGGTACGAGACGCTGCTGAAGCAGAGCAAGGCGGTGGACTTTGACGATTTGCTGCTGCGGTCGGCGCGGCTGCTGCGGGAGGTGCCGCAGGTTCGCGAGAAATGGCGGAACCGGTTTGCGTATCTGCACGTGGATGAGTATCAGGATACGAATCGCGTGCAGTATGAATTGCTACGGCTGCTGACGAACGAGCGGCAGAATGTTTGCGTGGTGGGAGATGAGGACCAGTCGATTTACCGGTGGCGTGGCGCGGATGTTTCGATACTGCTGAGTTTCTCGCAGGACTTCCCTGCCGCGAAGGTGATCCGGCTGGAGCGGAATTACCGGTCGACGCAGAAGATTCTGGATGCGGCAGGCGCCGTGGTGGCGAACAATCCGGACCGGCTGGGGAAGACGCTGCGGGCGGAAAATGAGGCGGGCGGGAATCTGCGTTATTTTGAGGCGCGGGATGCGCAGGCGGAAGCGGAGTTCGTGGCTGGAGAGTTGGAGCGGATTTTGAGCGATGATTCCGACCAGACCTGCGCGGTGGAGTACCGAACGAATTTTCAGTCGCGTTCGTTTGAAGAAGCGTTCCGGCGGCGGGGCGTGCGGTACAAGCTGGTGGGGGATTCAGCTTTTACAATCGCGCGGAAGTGAAGGATACGCTGGCGTATGTGCGGCTGGCGCTGCATCCGGAGGATGATGTTTCGCTGCTGCGGGTGCTGAATGTGCCGGCGCGGGGAATCGGGAAGACGACGGTGGATGCGCTGCGAGACGTGGCGCAAAAGGAAGGTCTGTCGTTCTGGGATGCGATGGAATCGCTGATGACAAATCCGGCGTCGAGCCGTGCGGTGGCGCCGCTGCGAGCGTTTCGCGAATTGATTCAGCGGCTGCAGGACGGGTATTCAACGAAGGAGCCGGCGGATTATTTGCGTTATGTGCTGGAAGAGACCGGCTACATGAGTGCATTGAAGGACCGGAACACACCGGAGGATGTGGCGCGGATTGAAAACCTGGAAGAGCTGACGCGGGCGGTGGCGGAGGCAATGGACGCGGGCGAATCGTTCACGGATTTTCTGGACGCTGCGGCGCTGGTGAGCGACGCGGACTCGTTTGAGGGGAAGCCGGGTGTTACGCTGATTACTCTGCACAGCACGAAGGGGCTGGAGT
>DATLVJ010000159.1:0-3465 GCA_035577585.1 Candidatus Limnocylindrales bacterium | reverse complement strand
TCGACGCGCGATTATAATTCGGGCCGCTATGCGCATGACGGGCTAAGCTTTCGTTTTACCGCGCCAGTGGCAGAACAGGTCCTGGCAAAAGCCCACCGCGATGCATTTGTAAGTCTAGCGCTCAGTCCCCTGGAAGTCTTGGTGAGTCAGCTCAAACAATACATTCGTTCCGGCTGCGCCCGCCCGGATGAGCTCCTGGAATCATGGCACGAACTGGAGCCTTTTCGAATTCTGGCTCCGGAGCATGACGATCCAATTACAATCAAGCTCTTTATCTCCAACGTTAGGGTCGCTTTGGCAATTGTGGGGGAATCTTGGAGGGGGAATCAGCTGCGGTAGAATCCACGATGCGCATGGCCACTGCGGTGACTTGGCCTATGATCTCTGCTTCGTGGGCGGACAGAGTACGATGGGGACGTGAAGAAAGAGGATGAGGAATCAACAAAAGCTTGTCCCCTCGCCTCTCGCACCAGCAGCATGCATATCCCGAGCGAAGCTCAACGAAGTAAATTGGCCTGTCGAATTCAGTCCGCCACTGGCTTGCACGAATATCCTGTAAGTGATCGTCGATGAATACAAAACTTCCCGGCCGCAACAACGGATACATGGTGTAGTCCTGTAGCCCGATAAAGCCATATTGGCCGTGCCGAATGTCCAACTGTTGGAGCAAGGCGATCGGCACCTCCCCCCAGACCTGTACCATCCGCGACACCAAATTTGTCTCCTCGACCCGGAAGCCCGGGTCGAAGCGGACCGGGAAAGTAGCGGTTTTGGTCGGGTCGATTTCTTCCAGATTGACTAGGTGGGTTTGGGATGGA
The DNA here is from genome assembly GCA_035577585.1 of Candidatus Limnocylindrales bacterium. GTDB lineage: Bacteria > Acidobacteriota > Terriglobia > Acidiferrales > UBA7541 > Acidiferrum. The sequence goes on along the minus strand of DATLVJ010000159.1, from coordinate 2,647 downwards.
GCCGACTCGATCTGGTATTTCTGCAGCAAACCAAGGTCGATACCGAACATAGGAAGTAGATCTGAGAGCCGTACACGGTAGACAGTGCTCAAACTAAAGAGTTTATGAATGCTCGGAACCGCATTTGAATTCTCAAGTCTGGTGAGCCAATTATTTGAAACGAAAAACTCAGGGTTTGATTGTGCGTTCGCGATCTGCTGGCTCTGATCTTCTACCTCGCGCACGGTAATTCCGAGACGTGCTCGGAGTTCCTTGAGAGTTTTGCCAGAATTCATGGATCTAGTAATTCGAATAGTAATCCTCGTAAGTCTATCAGAAATCGAAAAAATCAGGCTGTACCGGCTAGGGAGCCGTAGGATCGCGCACTTTCTTTCGCTGCTTCGAGTACGAAGCATTTGTCAGTTATTCCACCATGCATGTAGGCCCTGACACAATCTTTAACTGGCCCTCTCAGTCTGCCCATTCAGCTGGGGCAGAGAAGCTTGCGAATTCACGCTAATAGAGACTGTGGTCGGCTTAATTTTTTTGGAGACCGAAGCTCCAGAGACAAGGGTCAGGAGGGAATCGGCAAATGGATATGCGAAAAGGGGAGAGGTGGATTTGTTCGAATCCCACCTGCCGATGTGAATTTGTTGTGACCGTTGCGAGTGCGCCCGAGGACGGTGTGAACCCAAGGTGCTGTTGCGGTTCCAAGATGAAAAAAATCTACGCCGCTCCGACACTCTGGACAAAGCAGGATTCCGAGGCTTCGAGGCCACCTGAACAACAGGTTTTATCGAAGGCGCGTTAATGGTGTCCGAACATCGGGTCCATATTCACACCAGCCGTGACTTTCGGGGGAAAGGTCGTATGGCAGCCTATTTCATGAAATTCATGATTGTTTCTACGGTAATTCTGACCGGCCTCGGAGGATTCCTGTTGTATGACTCGGTATCGCAGCCTACCAATTCTCAGGGTTTGGAAGTCATCTGCGGTGCGGTGCTTCTGGCACTGGGATTGATGACCTTATACCCCCAAGGGCAGCTGGTCATCCGGTGGCTGAGAGCAATTCGAACCCAGTCCCGCCGGAACTTATAACCCGGGGTTCGACAGCGCCTGAGCACTGCAGCCGGGCAATTGCTTGTTCCGCAAATCCGATTTGAAATTTGCCGTACGATCTGGGGGTGCTTCGCACATGAAGCAATCCTAACGGCGGCATCTGATTCAGCCGTTCAGCGTTTATTGACTGCCGTCCGCCGAGTGTACGGAGTTCTCCACTTGGTTTGACCCTCGGGAAATGCCAAATGAATGTAACCGCCAGCACTGAGACTTCTTTGGGTCTTGTACTAGTCGTTGACGATGAGCCGTCCATGCGGAAACTGTTAGCAGCGATGCTCGCGGACTCTGGAGTTGTTTGTGGAACGGCGGCCAGTGGTGAGGAAGCCTTGCGGATCTTGGAACAGGGTGAAGTCACTGCCATCCTTGCGGACTTGCATATGCCTTCCCTCTCTGGGATGGAGCTTTTGGTTCAGGTTCGGCCCCGGTACCCAGACTTGGCCTTCTTAGTCGTGACGGGCGAGGATGACGTAAGGGTAGGCATCGAAGCTATGAGAAATGGGGCGGACGACTATCTTGTAAAGCCCCTGCAACCTGAAATCGTTTTGGCGAGTCTGCACCGCGCCCTGGAAAAGAGATTCTTGCTGCGGCAACTCGAGAAGTACAAGCGGCAACTTGAGGGAATGGTCGAAGAACGAACCAGACAACTCCAGTTGGCGCTCCAACAATTGGAAGGGAGCTACGGGGAAACAATTCGCGTCCTTGGTGCGGCCATCGATCTTCGCGATAGTCCGACGGCCGGACATTCCCACCGCGTGGCGCTGTACTCACTCAAAATCGGTACGGAGTTGGGCCTTTGTGACCAAGAACTGAAGATCCTCTCCATGGGCGCATCGCTTCATGACATTGGAAAATTGGCGATCCCCGATTCCATTCTCCTAAAACCGGGGGCTCTATCTGAGGCAGAGTGGCACATCATGCGTAGTCACGTTCAAGTCGGATACGACATGGTTAAACAGATCCCCTTTCTCGCCGAAGCTGCCGAAATCGTTTGGGGGCATCATGAACGATACGACGGCACCGGATATCCCCGTGGACTGAAAGGTATAGAAACTCCGCTGGGGGCAAGGATATTTGCTGTTGCGGACACAGTGGATGCGATGACCTCCGACCGTCCGTACCGATCTGCACACTCTTTCGAAGAAGCATGTGAGGAAATTCGATGCCGCTCGGGGATTCGATATGATCCGCAGGTGTCTGACTGTTTCCTTAGGATTCCGGTTGGCGTTTGGGAAGCGGTCCGAATTGAGACTGGCAAGCGTTAAATCGGACTTTGCCGGTTGACGATCCGATATTTACTCAAAAGTGAAACGTTTCTTCGATTTCGAGGCACAGGAATGTCACCCGTGTTTAGATAACATGGGGTAGGCGAAGGGGTAGATGGCATCAACTTCCAATCGCGTGGAACGATGGGTGGACCATGTCAGCGACCGCACCACTGCGGTCCACAATGACCATCTAATTGCACGTCATCTGCTCTTCGGTCTCTCCGTCATCCTAACTTATCTGTTACTCAACCAACCTTGGGTCATCTTGGTTTCTCCCAGCCTTG
>DATLVJ010000158.1:0-3883 GCA_035577585.1 Candidatus Limnocylindrales bacterium | reverse complement strand
TATTTGAGCCGCCATTTCGGGTTGCGCGGAGATATCCGGTATCTGCCGACGTATGGCAGTTCTTCGTACGGGGTGTATTGCGACCCGTTTGGGTTTTGTTACAACGCAAAGGTAGCGAATTTTCTGAACCGGGGAAATTTTGTGGGCGGGCTGATTTTCAGGTTTTAGTGGATCTGTACCGGCCGCCTTCTGAGGTCCGTCGCCTGGACTCCGGATGGTTTTGCGGAGCGGATGCCTTTTCAAGGGCCGCAAGAATTCTCGGCCCTGCTTTTTTTTGCGCAAAAGCTTTCTAAGGATGGGGAGCTTCGGGGATTGGGGGCATGACGAAAAGTTTTTCGTCGATGGGGACGTTTTGCTGGACGGAGGCGATGCGGATCGTGAAGCTGCCGTTGGTACGGGTAAGCGTCCATTGAAAAGGGATTTTGACGCCGCCGGCGTCCCGGTAATCCGTGTAATCGACTTCAGCGGGATTGCGGCCGAGCGGTGTTTCGGTATAACGAACCAGGCGCAGGAGCAAACCGGTTTGTTGGTCGAAGAACAGGCGCAAAGGCGGAGTGGAAAGTCCGGCGGCAGTGACCAGAAAAGTAGCGCGGCCATCGATGGCTTCGCCGGGGAGAACCTTGAAGTCCTGGTAAAGTTCGCGGATGCGCGCTGGAAAATGAATTTGCGCGTCAATGCGGGCGGACTGGCGTTCACTCGCGTTCATTGGATGAACGCCGCGGGGCGTGGCGAGCCAGCCGGCCTGTCCGTTAAACGCGGTTACGCTTTCGCCAAAGGAAGCGTGAGAGATGGATAGCCGTTTTTCAGGGCCTTCTGAATAGATTTCGATTGGATATTTTTCGCCGCCAGTGTCAACAGTTCCCTTCTGCACGCGTGATCTGATTTTGTGAAGAGCTTCGGCGCCGCCGACTGCAGCGAGGTATTTGTCGAGAACCTGCTCGGCGGTAGGCATGCTTTCCTGAGCGCTGATTTCGTGGCGCTCATGCCCGGGAACGGCCGAGGCGTTGTTGACGAGGATGGGAATGCCGATGGGATGCGGCGAGCCGCGATGGCAGGTGTAGCAGGTGACCTCGATTTCGTTTTTGAAGTGAGCTTTGTTGATGACGAGTTCCATCTCGATCATTTTTCTCGCGGTTAACTTTTCTTTTTTGTCGTCCTTGTCCTTGTCGTGTTCGAGGTGGCAGAACTCGCAGTCGACGCCAAGGGCTCCGGCGATGAATTGCATGGTGGGGATGAGCTGGTCCGCCGGGATGTCTTTGAGGACCTGAATATTTTTAAATTGCTGGGAGGCGGTCTTGGGGGCGGGGGGTTGCTGGGCGGGAGTGATGAACGAGCTTGCGAGAAACGGGGCGGTGAGAAGCACAGCTATCCGGCAAAATCGCGGCGCGAAAATGGAATTCATCCTCGGGTCTCCTGTGAATCGTGCAGGCAATGATTGTGCCGGAAACTGGGAATTGTGCAAGGCGGTTTCGTTTTGAGTGCGGGAGCGAAACTCCCGCTTTTACGGCGCAATAATGTAGACGAACTGGCCCTTGGCGCCGATAGTTTGCCCGATAAAACCGGCAGCTCCACGCAGAGCCACCTGAAGGTGGCCGCCACTCGGACGAGCCGATCGGTAGATCAGCGCGCCCGGCCTATGCGGAGATTTCGCCGCGCTTGGCGAGGGCGGTGATGCGATCGGACGCGCGATAGGCGAGCGCCTGGATGGTCATGGTGGGCTGCCCGCGCCCGGAAGTGACAAGGCTGCTCCCGTCGCACAGGAAAAGATTTTTGACGTCGTGTGTGCGATGGTCGGAGTTGATTACGGATTTCTTGGGATCATTGCCCATGCGGCAGGTGCCGAGCAGGTGCACGGCGAACTGCTGTTCCTGGACTGGGAAGCTCCATTTGGTTTTGGCGCCCGCCGCGTCAAGAATTTCCATGGCGCGGGCTCTCATCCATTCCATCATCTTCAGATCGTTCGGGTGATCGCGGAAGGTCATGCGCAGCGCGGGAAGCCCCCAGGCGTCTTTCACGTCGGGATCCAGAGAGAAGCTGTTGGACTCAACGGGGAGCGAAGTGCCGTGACAGAAAATTTGCATTGTGCGCGTGAAATTGTGGGCAAGTGATTGTTTGAATCCAGCGCCCCATTTCGGCGTGTCCGGATGAAGGCCGTTTAAGGCGAAGCTGATGGGCGTGAAATCGAAGCGGGCATCCAGTCCGCCGCCACCGTAAAGGCCGAGCTTGGGATCGAGTTCGTAGAAATCGTGCATGATACGGCTGACGGCGGGGCCCTTGTAATCGTTGAGCTGCTCGTCGAACACGCCGTAGGCGAGTGCGCTGCTGTTGGGCATAAAGTTTTTGCCCACGTAGCCGCTGGAATTGGCGAGTCCGGCTGGAAATTGATTGGTAGCGGAAAGCAGGAGGAGGCGCGGAGTTTCGGCGCCGTTAGCCGCAAGAATCACGGCCTTGGCTTTTTGAAGATGGGTGTTGCGCTGGCCATCGAAATAGACGGCACCGACGGCACGGCCGTTTTTGTCGGTCTCGATGCGGCTGACGTAACAGTTGGGGCGGATCTCGCAGCGGCCGGTTTTTTCGGCCATGGGAATCACGCTGGAAAGCGAGGTTGACTTTGCCCCGACTTCGCAGCCGAAACCCAGGCAGAAGCCGCAATTCATGCAGGCGGCGCGACCCGCGCGAGGCTTGGACAGAATCGCCATCGGCGCGGGATATGCGTGATAGCCGAGCTTGCGGCAACCGCGTTCGAAGATGACGCCGTTTCCCTTCACCGGAAGCGGGGCCATGGGATAGGGCTTGGAACGCGGCGGATCGAACGGGCTGGAGCCGGCAAGTCCAGACACGCCGATTTCCCATTCCACTTTCGTGTAGTAGGGTTCGAGGTCTGCGTAAGAGATCGGCCAATCGGCGAAGTTGGCGCCGGGAATGTCGCCGACCTTGCTGTGTTCCTTGAAATCGATTTCGTGGAAGCGCCAGAAGTTGGCGGTGAAGTGGACGCTGCTCCCGCCGACGCAACTGCCATAGAGAACAGCCTGCTGTTTACGGGCAGTTTCGTCCGAAGACTTGCGAAACGTGATGGGATGGGTGTTGACCTTGTTGGTGAGCAGGTTTTGGATGAAGACTTTGGTTTCGTCGTGGGTAAAATCCTTCTCACGCAGATACTCGCCCTGTTCGAGAACAACGACCCGGAAACCATTGGTCGAAAGTTCTTTCGCAAGGACGCCGCCAGCGGCGCCTGATCCGATGATGACGAAATCCACTTCGTCGGACGGTTTGTAGTTGACCATGGACCGGCTCATTTTTTCTCCGTTTCGCCGGACACGGGTTGCCAGCCGGGATAGTCCTTGTCGTAGAAGCCGAACGGCGCGGAAAATCCATGGGATGGGTCGCGGCCGATCGCTTTCCATCCAACGTAGTCGCGATTGCCGCCGCCCTCCGGGTCGACCAGAAATCCAAATATGGTATGGATGCGCAGAGTCTGGAAGAAATCCGGAGAGGCGCCTGGGGCAAGGCGGCGAGCCCCGCTTTCCGGCCTCTCGGACTCCTCAACGATCTGCGAAAAAATCTTCAGTTTCTGTTCTTCGGTGGCGGCGGAGAAGCGGGGAACGCCGGGGTAAAGATCGGTTGTGGATTTCTGCACAGCTTCAAGGCCTTTTTGATAGACCTGCAACGCTTCGCTGAAGAAAGTTTTCAGGGCTCGGTCAATGAAGTAGACCACGCCTGCTTCGCGCGCGCCCCCGGTTGCATCGGACGGGATGATGCAGGCGGCCAGGGCTTCAACTTCACGGGCTTGTTCGGCGGTGAAGACTTCGAGCGTTGGATGACCGGACTTTGCGGCCTGATGGGCGTGTTCGGCGGCGGAAACGAGCGCGGGCCAGTTGGCGGC
>DATLVJ010000157.1:0-7187 GCA_035577585.1 Candidatus Limnocylindrales bacterium | reverse complement strand
GCTGCTGGACCGGCTGATTTTCCCGGCCAATATCATCGGAATGGACACGACGACCGCGGATAGCGAGGTGATGACCTCCGTTCGGGGATTGCTGGAAACCGGGGTGCGGCGAATTTGTGTCAGCTTCAAAGATGCTGAGCGCGATCCATCGGCCGAGATTCGGGTGAAGCGGATTATCGGCGAGCAATATCCCGACCATTTTCTGGGATCGGTGCCCGTGCTTGCGGGTAGCGATATTTCGCGCGGATCGAACGATATGACGCGAACGTGCTGTTCGCTGATCAATGCTTACACGCACGGGGCGCTGGCAGCGGCGCTTTTCAAGGCGGAAGATGAACTTCGCGAGACGCATAAGTACGCGGGCACGTTTCTGATTTCGCATATCAACGGCGGTGTGGCAGGGATTGCCAAGACCAAGGCGATCGATACGATGGAGTCCGGGCCGATCCTGGGAATCCACGGAAGCAGCCACGTGGCGAAGGCGCTTGGGATCCAGGATGTGGTTGCGTTGGACGTGGGAGGGACGACCGCGAAGGTCAGCGTTCTTGAGAACGGAGAGCCTATTTTCAGGAAGCCTTCGGACCTTTTTGGGATTCCGGTTGACATTTCATTGCCCTACCTGCGATCTGTCGCGTTGGGCGGCGGAAGTTATGTGAAACCTGCGAACGGTTCTTCGCCAACGGGCGTGACGCTGGGACCGGAGAGCATGGGGTCTTATCCGGGTCCCGCGTGTTACGGATTGGGAGGAGATCAGGCAACGCTGACGGATGCGTTTGTGGCCGGCGGACTGATCAATCCGGAATATTTTCTGGGCGGAGCGAAGAGCATCGATCATGGGATTGCCTGCAACACGATGGAAATGCAGATTGCCAAACCGTTGGGGCTGTCGCTGATGGAGGGTTGCCGGACAGTGATCCAGTTGGCGTTCCAGTCCGTGGCGGATGTGATTTCGCACGCGGGCTTGGAGCTGCACAAAACACTGGGATCACACACCCTTTTCGCTTACGGAGGAAACGGCGGGTTGTTCGCGTGCGGGGCCGCGGAAATAGCGGGGCTCCGGGAAGTTTATTTCTTTAATTTCGGGCCGGTGTTCAGCGCGTTCGGATCGTCGGTTTCCGACATTTCACATGTGTATGAGCGTCCATTGTATCTGGAGAAGCTGGACGAGGCTGGAGTGCAGAACATTCGAGGCGCCATCGAGGAGATGAAAAAGGAAGGGAGAAAGGATTTGTTGGGCGAAGGGATCGAGCCGGCAGGTTTGACGTATGCGGCGGAACTTGATGTTTCGGTGGCCGGAAAGAATGGGCACAGCTTTATGGTGGGGGATACTTCGCTGCAGAGCGCGCGCGAACTCTCTGCGTTCATTTCGTCAAAGCTGGGTGGCTCTTCCAACTTTTCGATCGATGTGGCGCGGGTGCAGTTGAAAAAATCCATGGCCAAGCACCCGAATATCAAGCGCACAATCCAGGGGGCGGACGCCGGGCACGCCCGCAAAGGGGCGCGCGGCGTGGCCTGGGGATCCGCGAAAGGCGAGGCGGCGATTTACGAGTGGGAAGCGCTGCAGCCCGGGAACCGGCTTAAGGGTTGCGCGATACTCGAGGGCATCCACAGCACCTATTTTATTCCAGAGGGCTGGAGCATCGAGATGGATGGATATGGCAACGGAGTGGTGAGGAAATCGTAGGAGCCGGGGAAAGATTCAAGGAGAGAGCATGCCGCCGGAGCAAGGCCGCAAAATTCGAATCACCGAGTATCTCGATCTCGACATCAACGGGGAGCAATGGCTCTGCAACCGGTGCGGCCGGGGACTTGGATCAGCTCGCGAGAATTACAAGAAGGGCTGCCTGGTCTACGACCGCGATCCGCGGGAAATTCATCAACCCATTGTGAACGGGGCGTTCAATTTTTCGCCGGACCCCATGTGGGTGCGGATCGTGGAATTTTATTGCCCCGGGTGCGGCACGCAGATCGAGACGGAATATCTTCCCCCCGGGCATCCGATCACGCACGACATAGAACTTGACCTGGACAAGTTGAAGGAGCGGATCGCGAAGGGCGAATTCGTGATTCGCAACGACCGGATCGAGGTTGCGGAATGAATTCCATCGACATCGACGTCGGCGGAACGTTCACCGACCTGGTGCTGAATTTTGACGGGAAGACGCTGATCCGGAAAGTGCCGACGACGCCCTACGACCTTTCGGTCTGTTTTTCGCGTGTGATTGAGGAAGGAGCGGCGGCGCTGGGAAAGAAAATCGAGGAGTTGCTGCCCGACGTGGAGATGATTCGCTACTCCACGACGATCGCGCTGAACCGGCTGATCGAAAAAAAAGGGCCGCGGCTGGGGCTGATCACGACGGAGGGCCACGAGGATGTGGTTCTGATCGGCCGCGGGGCGCAGTGGATCGACGGAACGCGGGTGGCCGAACGGAGAAACCTGGCGTTTCAGAGAAAACCGGATCCGCTGATTCCGCGGGAGCGAATCGTCGGCGTGAAGGAACGCGTGGATTCGCGGGGAAAGGTGATCCGTCCGCTGGACGAGAATGACGTCCGGGAAAAAGTGCGCTACCTGGTGAATCGCGGCGCGCGCGGATTTGTGGTTTCCCTTTTATGGGGTTTTCTGAACCCCGTTCACGAAAAGCGTGTTAAGGAGATCATTCGCGACGAGTATAAGGAATTTCACATTGGCCACCTGCCGGTGGTGCTGGCGGGCCAGGTGGTCGGAAAACTCGGAGAGTACGAGCGGACGCTGGCGGCGATTCTTGACGCGTATCTGCAGCGCTCGATGCAGATTGAACTTTCGGCGATGTGGGACAAGCTGCGCGACCGGGGCTACAAAAAGCCGCTGCTGATGATCCAGAGCTCGGGTGGGATCGCGGAGGTTTTTCGCACCAGCGCCAGCCGTACATTTAACAGCGGGCCGGTATCGGGATTGATGGGCGCGCACCACGTGGCGAAACTTCTGGGCTACCAGAACGTGGTAATGACGGACATGGGCGGCACGAGCTTTGACGTGGGGCTGGTGGTGAAGGACAGCGTGCGCAGCTACGATTTTCGGCCGATCATCGACCGGTGGATGGTCGGCATTACGATGATCAAAACGCTTTCGATCGGCGCGGGTGGTGGATCGATCGCATCGATAAACAAGCTCTGGCAGAATCAGGTGCAAGTGGGACCGAGAAGCGCGGGTTCGCTGCCGGGCCCCGCGTGTTTCAATCTTGGAGGCACGGAGCCGACGGTAACAGACGCGGATGTGGTGCTGGGCTATCTGAACCCGGCGTTTTATTTCGGCGGAAAGATGAAGCTCGACAAGAATCGCGCCGTTCAGGCCATTCGCGACAAAATCGCGAAGCCGCTGGGGATTGGAGTGGAGGAAGCGGCGACAATTGTCCGCAAGATCGTCAACGGCAATATGGCCTCCGCGATCATGAAGGAAGTCCATCTGCGCGGCTACAGCCCGGAAGAGTTCATTTTGTTCGTCGGAGGGGGCGCGGGGCCGACACACGTGGAGGGGTTCAAAGGCGATATCCCGAAGGCGGTGACATTTTCGTTTTCGCCGGTTTTTTGCGCTTTCGGATCGTCGACGATGGACATCATGCACGTGTACGAGCTTTCCAGGAAACTGACGCTGATGGAGCCGGGGACACAGAGGCTGACGGACAACTACGAAACGTTTAATCACGCGGTGCGTGGATTGACGGAACAGGCGCGCAAAGACCTGGCAGCGGACGGATTGAATCTGGAGGAAGCTTCCTTCGTATTGGAACTGGATATGCTGTACGGCGGCCAGTTCCACGTGAAGAGGGCGCTTTCACCGCGGCTTTCGCTTCATGGCGCGGAAGATGTGAAGGCCATCTGCGACGCCTTCGAAAAGGAATTCAGCGAAGCTTTCAGCCCGTTCGTGGTGAATCCGGAGGGCGGCGTTTTCATTGAGAGTTTCATTCTGAAGGCCATTGTTCCGGTTCGGAAAATTCAACTTCCCAAGATGCGTTTGGAGAAGCCCGACCCGAGCGCCGCGGGAAAAGGCGAGCGAGCCGTGTTCTGGCCTGACCGCAAGGACTTTGTATCAACGCCTCTTTATTCCTACGAGGAGCTTCGGCCAGGCAACGTGGTGGAAGGGCCGGCAATCGTTGAAGGCGAGTACACGACGCTGGTGGTGCCGACCTCGATGCGCTTTTCGGTGGACGAGCGCGGTTTGGGATTTTTGGAGCAACAATGATGGCGGAGCGAGGTCAGAGATGCCGATCCCCACGTTAGCGGAAAAACTGCAGTGGCTGAAGCCCGTGGCGCCGACGGCGTACGAGTCTGAATGCGCGGCGAAGGTCGGCCAGGGCGACTATGAAATTGGCGTACAGGTCACCAACGACATTCTCGACGAAGCGATGGAAGTCTTCGTGCGCGCTTCCCGGAGCTACTTTGGAGTTTCGGGGGATTCCATGGTGGCGATATTCACGGCGAATGGCGACCTGATCAACGCGTCGTGCGGCACGTACTTGCACGCGATTATTCAGCCGATCGTCATCAAATTCATTCAGAAATATTATGCGAACAATCCGGGAATCCGCGACGGTGACATCTGGTATACGAATGACGCGCTGTACGGCGGAATTCATAATCCGGACCAGGTTGCGTTGATGCCGGTATTTCACAAGGGCAAGCTGTTGGCATGGGCTTCGGCCGCACTGCACACCACGGAAACCGGGGCGATTGAACCAGGCGGGATGCCGGTGAGCGCAAAATCACGATTTGAGGAAGGGTTGAACTTACCGCCGATAAAGATCGGCGAGAATTTCGAATTGCGCAACGATTTCCTGGAGTTTTACTCGGTTTACGGCTTGCGGGCGCCGGCCATGTTTATTTCCGATCTCCGCGCGCGCTGCACGACGGCGGATCGCGTGCGGGTGCGGCTGCTGGAAATGGTGGAGAAGCGCGGAGAGGATTTCGTGGTCGGTTTGCTGCACAAGATGGTGGAGACCGCGGAGAAGGGCGCCCGGCAGAAGGTGAAGTCGCTCCCCGAAGGAAAATTCCGGACGGTGGTATTCAATGATGCGATCGGCTGGACGCCCGCGCTGGTGCGCGCTTGCTATCTGACGCTTACGGCAAAAGAAGGGCGGCTTACGTTCAATTTCGAGGGAACATCGCCGGAGAATCCTTCCTCTTACAACGTGCATTCGCAGGCGGTGGTCGGGCACATCGCGAACTTCATGTATGAATATGTGTTTCACGATTTGCCGATCTGCAGCGCCACGTTTGCGCCGATCGATTTCGAATTTCCGGAGGGAATCATCCTGAACCCCGACAAACGCGCGGCGACAAGCTGCTGCGTTTATATCGGCATGCAGACGCGCTGCGCCACGCACAACAGCTTCGCGAAGATGACGTTCTGCAACGCGGCGCTGTGGCAGCAAGTGGCCGCGTCGCCCGGCAGCCAGCACACGGCGCAGATATGCGCGGGGCATTCGCAGTGGAACCTGGCGGTATCAGACGTTTTATCTTTTTCTCTGAACTCGCAGGGACAAGGCGGGCGCGCGGGATCGGATGGAATGGACGCGTACGGGTTCGCCTGGTGCGCGTTCGGACGGGCGCCGGATTCCGAGCAGGTGGAGAGCGAACTGCCCGTTACGGTGACAATCTCGCAGCACTGGAAGGATTCCTCGGGTCCAGGGCTGCATCGTGGAGGCTCTGGTGCCGTTCAGCAGTGGATGATCCACAAGGTTCCGCACCTGGTGTCGCTGTGCATGGGGAATGGAAGCAAGGTTCCCCTTGGGCAACCGCTGTTCGGGGGATACGCTTCGTCGCCGATTCCGGGAATCAGCGTTCGCAGGGCGGATTTGCTGAAACGAATGAAGGATGCGGACCCCACTGTTTCCCTGGATCATCGCGACATGCTTGAGAATGAAACCATTCAAGGCGATTGGAGCTTTGAACTCGTCTCGCGCGTTCCCAAGCTTTATGACGAGGGAGATTTATTGTTTGGATTCAGCGGAGGAGGCCCCGGCTACGGCGACCCGCTGGAGCGCGACCCAGAACTGATTATGGAAGACCTGAAAAAGAAGATCATTTCCGACTGGACCGCCAGGAATATATATAAGGTTGCGTACGATCCGGAGCGGAGAGCGGTGGACGCGGAAGGGACGAAACAGTTGCGGGACACGGAGAGAAAAGCGCGATTGTCGCGCGGCGTTGCTTTTCAACAGTTTGAAGCCAAATGGAAGACGCAAAAACCTCCGGAAGATGCGCTGCTGTACTATGGAACCTGGCCGGACGCCAAATCGACGGGCCCCGTTTACCGGCCATAGAAAATGCATGGCAACCCGACGGCTCGCGAATTGCAAAGAATGCTATTTCAGGGGACGCCCCTTCCGCGGCCCCTGCTGTTGCCCATGGTATTTTCGCTGGGTGCGCGGATCGAAAATGTAAGCTTGCGCGCGTTCCTCGGGAATCCTACGAAAATCACGAATGCGATGCGGCAACTGCGCGGGCCGCTCGGCGCCGATGGAATCACATGCTACTGCGATCCGTTTCTGGAGGCCGAGGCGCTTGGCGGGACGTTGGAATGGAAGAGCGAGGATGGCCCCCCGGAGTTGCGTTGGCCGGGCCGCGTTCTTCCGGACGCCATCCCTTCGGGGTTGCACGTCCCAGAAGAAGCGGTTAAAGGCGGACGCATTCCGGTCGCGGTTGAAGTGATCCGCAGGCTGAAAGCTCTGGTGCGCGACGAATTGGTTCTGACAGCCGTGATCACCGGCCCGTTCACACTGGCAGGCAGAATCCTGCGGATTGACGCTTCCCAGGCAAACGAGATGGAACATTTGCACCCCGCGGCGATTGAGCTGGCGGCGGAGATGACCACCAAAGTTTCATCGGCACTGGTGGAAGCCGGGGCAAATCTTCTTTTCGTGCGGGAAGAGACATTTCCACAGTTCAATCCGGAGATGTGCGAAGCATGGAAGGCGGCGCTCGAGCCCGCGATCAACGTCATGCGTTTTTACGAGGCTGTGCCTGCCGTACAACTGGGCAGCCCGGCGTCTGCGCGGCAGTTCGGCGCGTATGCATTGCGAGAATTCGGAGGCGCAGTGGTTTGCCTGCTTCCGGATGCATGGAGTTCACTGGAGCAGGAAGCGATCGCCGCGCTTAATCCAGCGAAAGTTGGGATCGCCATCCCTTCCGAAATGTATGATGCGACGGTT
>DATLVJ010000156.1:0-21964 GCA_035577585.1 Candidatus Limnocylindrales bacterium | reverse complement strand
GACGGTAACGGCGTTAACTAGGACTTGTCTTTTCTCGCTCGGACTGAGCGGCTCTGACTCTGCGCTGGTGTCTCAAGAAAAAGGTAGAATCTAGGATCATTGTGGACAAGAAGCCCAAACCTGTGAAAGTTGGCAAGGCGTCAGTAGTAGCATGCGATCTCGATGGAGTTATCGGAGACATAGTCCAGCAACTTCTGCTGTTTTCTCACCGTAAGCACGGCTTATTGCTCGCCGCCGCAGACATCGTTTCAGAGAACTTTGACATGTGTACTCCAATCCGCCGCGATCAGTTGCAGAAATTCTTTGAAACCGATGAGTTTTTTCGGTCACTCCCCGTGTTGCCCGGCAGTCGCGAAGCTCTGCTAAGACTTCGGGCAGCGGCTTGCGAGATTCATATCGTTACGGATCGGTTTTGGTATCGCGAAATTGATCGCGATACAACCGATTGGCTGACCGGGAATGAAATACCGTTCGACTCAGTCATTTTCGCGCGCAAGGTGGAAAAGCCACATTTCGCGGCGCAGCTCTCAGCGAATTGGTTCATCGAAGATCGATTGTCTAATGCCCTCTTGCTCTCGCCAGTTTGCCGTGTGCTCCTCGTTGACCGCCCCTACAATCAGGGAAGCACACCTGAAAGCGTAATTCGAGTTCATGATATTTCGCGCGCAGCTCAAGTTATCATTGACACGTTCAACAATTCTTCCGGGCGAAAAAGAATATCGCGGTCCCGGCAAGGTACAAGGGCGTACGGTGGTCTGGTTTAAACCAAAGAAACGCAGCGTTTGAGACGAGATAAAGCAGCGAACAGAAATAGAACCAGACTCTTGTCGAGGTAATTGAAATCACTTGGCTGTCCGGACTTAGCTTCGCATCACACTTGAGGATAAGCGTGGGGCGCGGGCCGCCGCCTAGATGAGAAACCATATCCCTGCTATAACATTCCGATGAAAATCATTGAACAGTGGCTGCTGTACAAACACGTCGGCGGCCAGTTCACGCCTTTGTCGAAGCCATTCAAGACGAAAGCTGCAGCGGAGAAGGCGCGCTTGAAATATCCCGAGCGGGAGCGCGGAGCTATTGGGGTGGGCGTGATTCGAATCAAGAATTAGGGGCCTCAAAACTCACGGTAACTGCGCGAATTTTCCTCTGGCATCCCTCGACGACTGACAGGCGTGTACTGCCCGCAAGAAGAGGGACCGTGTTGCAATAAATGAATCAAACAGAAGCCCAGGACCTCGAGTGGTCTTGTCAGGCTGTCTCGCCCATGGATGAACCCTGCGACTCTGCCGCTAATTTCCACTGTGGCATTTGTGGGCGATGGTTCTGCGCCGTCCACGCCCATGATGATGCCTGGCATACCTGCACTCTCGAGCCGGGCGAGGAAGGCGGCGAATAGCCGACTTCCCTAAGTCCGGTTGTAGGATTTCACCAGATAAGTAACGCGCTTGTGTCCATTAAGTGGAGTAATTCCCGAATTGTCGGCACCCCGGAAGTAATCGTCACTCCGCAAGGTGCGCACGATCAAAAATGTCTCACTCCAGGGGCTCACTCTAAGATTTAGGTTGACCCGACTGTACACGAAGTGTGCACGAATCGAACGTTTTCAATGCATTGGGGTTAGCTTTTGAGCGAAAGCAGGTTCCCCGATTTGTTGGAAAGGTTAGTAGTTAAAGTTTCCAATGGAATTGTCGGAGTAGAGTTTCGTGCTTTGCAAGCAGGGGGTCACCTCAAAAGCTAGGTACAACTTAGGTACAACTAAGAGAGGGGAAATAACGCTTCTTGTCCCGTAAGCGACGCCAGATAAAGCGTTTATGGGATTCAGATGCCTGGTTCGGGACCAGGAGGTCGAAGGTTCAAATCCTTTCGCCCCGACCATTTTTTGATTCCTGTTGGAAAATCCCACTCAAGATGGAGTTGGGCCGCCTGAAAGTGGCCGCTACGGTTGCGGGTGCCCCACCCTCGGGTTTTGAGGGTGGGTCTTGGGTCTCTCTCTCTTCTTCATTCCGGGACGACATCGATACCCACGGGCCCTGGCTTCCCCATTCCGTAGAATGGCCAACTGCTCCACGGCCAGTCCTTCGGGTGTTTCACCAATCCACGCGTCAAGGGATTGCGGTGCATATACTCGAGCTTTTCGCGTTTCTTCCGGTTTGTGTATACATTGAAGTCGTAGAAGCGCGCCTGCCAGAATGATCGGATGCTTGCCACCGGTTCCGGGAAGGCAAGTCGTAGCTGCCCCACGGAGTTTCTTCGGGGTTTCTTTCGCAGCTTTTTGGAAACTCGCTGCTTCAACATTTGCAATGCTGTCGAAGGCGTGCCTTTCCTTGGTTCGCTGATTAAGAGATGCACGTGTTCCGGCATGACCACATATCCCACAAGCAGAAATCCGTAATCGGCGCGCGCCCGCGCGAGCTCTTGAACAAACACATCCCGGGAGCGCGCCGTTTTCAAAAGCGGTAGCCGGCGGTAGCAACTGAAGGTAATAAAGTGCAGATGATGCCGGCCGTAGTAGCGATGCAATCCTTTGGGCATCGGAAACCCCAAGACCCACCCTCCCAACCCGAGGGTGGGGCACCCGCGCTTCGATTCCATTCTACTCCCCGGTGAATTACAGGAGTGGTATCCTACGCAACGGTGCAAGCACGAAAACAGAAAATGGAGTTTCGCCTGGGCCACCCGCCGTCTCAAGACAACCTAGACGACCCTTGCGCAGGTAGCGCCGGAGGCCTAGGTGGCGTTGGTGGCGGTGGCGGAGGCTCTGATCCGCCACTGGTTGACAACTCCGATCCCTGCGCCAGCGATTACGTGGGTTGCGTAACCGAAAATGCTCCGCCGCCGGACGATCCTCCGACAAATTGCATCGATGCACTCGGAGGAGCCAGCAACGTAGTGAGTTGCTCTTTGCCGGGAAAATTGCAGGGCTACGGTGCCGGCGGAACTTTCTTGATTAAAAAGAATCCTAAGAACGCAAAAATAATCTTCTACTTGGTATACGGTCCAAAGCTCAATAATTGCATCGAGTCAGTATTCGGAAGTGACGCTGCCAAAGTTCCCCAACAGACAATTCAGAACGCCCCTGTCCTAAACGCCGGGTATACAGAGCAGCAGTTGTCAACCATGGCGCACAATCCTAATGGTTCTGTAGGGTGGAATAAGCCTGACTTGGGTCCGCACGGAACTGTTTATGTGGCCAGCAATACGATCTTCGATGCTACGGGACCTAACACACTCAACGCCATTTTTGGTACGTTTGCCCATGAACTCGGAAATATTTTGGATGAGCGAATGAATCCACCAGGAACAACCAATGGCCAACCCTGGGGGGGGACCTATGGGAACCCTCACGAGCCAAACCTCGACTGGGATACTGGACAACAGATTGAAGACTGTATTTTCGGTGGACCTCAATACCCTGATCATCCGTGACGAGAGAGGGCGAATCAAATGGGATGGCTCACAAACGTGATATTTTCTACAGCACTTCTATACGGTATAGCTGTTTTTTCGGTGGGTCGTTTGACGCTTTCTCAAAACCACGAGCAGGAGGCTCAGCGAACCGATGAAGCCGGTCCCTATGTGATTGGCAATGAAAAGGATCGCTCGAAAAAGGTGGCCGACGTTCGTGGTTTCCTATGGGAACACTGGCGAGAGCATCGACCTGGCCGGGTGCTAGTGACTTGGATTAGCAAAGAAGGCAGACAGGCTAATACGATCTACCTCCTTGAAAACGATGAGCGCGGAGCTTGGAGTCTCCGGGTAACGATACAACGGCCATCTAGTAAGGGTGGTAGCCCTAACCACGATTCGGTGGAATACATCGCTTATTCAATTCGCCGAATCGAGCCACGTCATGACGGCAAATCCCCTGCGGTCTTCATTGCGGACAATGATTCCCGCTTGGGAAGCGCTTATTGGTTGGTCTTCTTTGACGCGAAGGGCAACGAAACAGGTGGAGTGTAGGCAAAGCTTTGGAACCATCGTCTGTCAAAGCGAAAGGGAGCTGCGTATGGAAGGGGCCGTTTCGAAAGGGATTCATTCCCGATTGTTTGCCAAGGGTTTGAGACATGGGAAAGGGAAAAGCTGACCCTTAGGAAAAATGCCGAAAAGTTACTTGTCCGAACTTGTCTATCTGAGAGCTGCCCAAAAATCAATAAGTGACGCCAGGACAGCGACTTAGGTTGATTTATTTCCTGGTTCGGGACCAGGAGGTCGAAGGTTCAAATCCTTTCGCCCCGACCATTTTTGATTCCTGTCAGAAAACCGCACTGAAGATGGAGCTGGGCCGCCTGAAGGTGGCCGCTACGGTTGCGGGTGCCTTACCCTCGAGGTGAGAGGGTGGTCTTCGGACAGGCCGGCGTAGCATGGAGAATGTTCCAAACCGGACAGACGGAAGGCAGGGAATTGGGTATTAATCAAGCGAAGAACGATGCGGCCAAGCGATTCGCAGGGAGCAAGTTGTGGCAATCGGTAATTTAGGGGCGGGCAGATCAGGTGGTCAGCATCAAACGCTGGGCGTTTGCTGGATCCTGTATGGGATATTCCGGCTGATCCTGGGGATTTGCCTGCTGGTGTATAGCGGGACGGCGACGGTGATGTTTGGGGCGCTGCTGGGCCGCGTGCCGGATGCATTCAGCTTGATGGCGGATTTCCACTTTATTTATGCGGTCATCGTGATGCTGTCGTTTGTGTGCGCGCTGCTCGGGATACTCGCCGGTGTGGCGCTGCTTGCAAATCAAGCGGCGGCGCGCAAGCTGGCGCTGGCTGCGGCGATTTGTTCAGTTTCGGAAATACCATTCGGGACCACACTGGGAATCATTACCCTTATCGCGCTGCTGCCGGTTCGCGGCGGCCTAGCGTCCGCGCGCGCTTGAACCGTTGTTTTGTCAAGTTGCTGAGAAGAAGTCGGTTGAAGGCGTATTCTCCGGTACTTTAAGCTTCATTTAATCCTACCCCCTGCAGGAATCCACAATCGCCGCTTCTTTTCGAATTCTTTCCAAACGTGCACAACAGCACAGTATTGAGCGATAGGAATCGGGATACTTAGTCTCCAGACTCTAGAAGGAGACTTAATGTTCAAGATTTCGAGTATCACACTGATGGCGGTAATGGCGGTTGGTGTTTCCGCGCAAGCGCAGACCGAATCGCAAGTGCGGGAAGACTCCCGCAAACATGCACCGGAGTATCGGATGAATGTGGTGAGCCGGACGACGCAGGCGGTCAGCTATAAGCACCGCAGTGGCGCCACAAAAATCAATTTCCAGGGGACTGACCTGATGCCCGGAAGTACGGGCGAGGCAAAAGTCGAGAGCAAGCGCGGGGCATTGGAAATCGAGGTTGAATTCTCCGGGCTGGACAGGCCCACGAGTTTCGGCCACGAATACCTGACCTACGTGTTGTGGGCGATTTCGCCGGAAGGCCGGCCGGTAAACATTGGTGAAGTGTTGGTGGGCGAAAACCACCGCAGCAAGCTGGATGTGACGACGGACCTGCAGGCTTTCGCGCTGATCGTAACCGCGGAACCTTATTATGCCGTGCGGCGCCCCAGCAACGTGGTGGTGCTTGAAAACTCCGTCCGACGGGATACCGCCGGTGGCACCGAGTTTGTCGACGCCAAGTATGAATTGATCGATCGCGGCGGATATATTCCGACGGGCTACAACTTCGATCCCGTGGTGCTGAGCGCCCGGTTGCCGCTGGAATTCTACGAAGCGCGCAACGCCGTGCGCATCGCGAAATCCGCGAGCGCCGACCGTTACGCGTCAGAAAGTTATGAAAAAGCAGTTCGCCAGATGAACGAGGCGGACGCGATGGCCTCCACCAGGCATGAAAACAGGAAAGCGCTGATTTCGATGTCGCGCGAAGTTGTGCAGACGGCGGAAGACGCGCGGGAAATCTCCGTGAAGCACATGGACGAAGAACGCGCCGAAGGCGAACGCCGGGCCGGAAGAGGACGCGAAGCCGCTGCCAACAACCGTGCGGACGATGAATCCCAGCGCCGTGCCAATGCCGAAGCCGCCAGCGCTCAGGCTGATCACGAGCGCAACGAGGCTAATCGCCAGAATAACAATGCCCAGGCTGCCGCTCAGCTATCGGCTGAAGCTCAGGCCGATGCCGAGAGAGACCGCAACCGCGCCCAGCAAGGGCAACAAGCTGCAGAAGCCGATTCCGACCGGAATCGCGCCGCCGCCGCTTCCTCTGACGCACAGCTGCAACAGGCCTTGCGCGACCGCGAACAACTTCGCGCCAACCTGCTGCAACAGTTCAACCTGATCCTGGAAACGCGCGACACCGCGCGCGGCCTGGTGGTCAACATGTCGGACGTGCTGTTTGATTCCGGAAAATACACGCTTCGCCCGTTGGCACGCGAGAAGCTCGCCAAAATATCGGGCATCGTGCTTGCGTATCCTTCCCTGCGGCTTGCCGTTGAAGGCAACACCGACAGCGTTGGAACGGAACTCTACAACCAGGAACTTTCGGAGCAGCGTGCCGAAGGTGTCCGCAGCTACCTGACACAGCAAGGTGTTCCGGCAACTTCGACCACGGCCCACGGTTTCGGAAAGACGCGGCCCATCGCGTCGAACGACACTTCCGAAGGCCGCCAGCAGAATCGCCGGGTGGAACTGATCGTTTCCGGCGAAGTGATCGGCACCACGATCGGTACGATTGTGCTGCAGCCGGTCGCGACAGCAACGACTCCGCAGTAATCCTACCCCTGACCTGAAGGGCCGGCTCAGATCCTGAGTCGGCCCTTTTTCTATTTCCGGGCTGCCGCCAGCCAGAGCAAAAGAAAGCGGCGCAAGGAATGCTGATCCTTGCGCCGGCAGAATCGTGGTGTGAGTCGATGCGATTGCTTACGGCTTCTTGGGGACTGAACCGGGCTTGAAGAGGTCGGATAGGTCGTTGACGTTGGCCGCGTCGCCAAGATAGGGCCCGGCGGTGCGGAAGATGTTCTGCATAGTGCGAACATCAGAAGAGTGCGTGAAGGGAAGTGGGCTGGCGTAAGGCAGGCCGTTCACGTTGGGGTGAGCGCGTTCGGAGATGACGATCTCACCGACAGTGTGATTCAGGTCGTCGGGGTTGTCACCGGCGACGCCATCGCGTTCGGATTCGTCCCACCAGAGGATGATGACGCCGTGATTCTTGTAAGCGTCGGAGGCCATGATCACGGGAACGATCTGGCTAAGGAAGTCGTCGCCCTGCTTGATGTTTGCCGCATCGCCGGTCAGCCCTTTGTAGCCGCCGGTGAGTGGAGTGTGCATATCGTTGAACTGGTTCGGGGTGATCCAGTTGTAATCGGCAACGGAATTGTTGGCGAGGTCCGTGAAGAGCTGTTGCAGCGGCGCGTACTGGGCGGACAGCGGATTCGCCGGCGTTGCGTCGTTGCCGCCGTTGCTATCGGTGAAGAAGACCATCGGATTGTGTTTCGCGGCGTAGTTGAACTGGTTGGAGCCGTTGAAGGCGTTGAAATTGCCCGCGGCGAAGACTCCCGAATGGCTGGTGATGGGAACGGTCCACTGCGCCTGCGGCAAAGGGACATTGGTGAGTTTGCCGGAACCATCCACGGCGAGATCGATGTCCTCCTGGTAGGACTTCCAGGTCTTGCCGGCTTGCGTGAGGAACGTGACGAGGTGCTGGTTGGTGTTCTGATTGTTGCCGCTGGCGAAGGGGTCAGCGTCGTTCAACACGCCAAAATTGGTTCCGGCTTCCGCCCAGATGTAGTTCGGCTCGGAGGGATGGATGTGCGGATTATTGCCGCCTTCGGTGGCCAGCACGTTGCTGTAGTTGGTGGCATAGGCGGTCTGTTCGCTGATGTTGACGATGGAACCGTTGATCACGGCGGTGGCCGTGCCGTTCACCAGGCTGTTGATGAAGGGCGCGTTGGGATTTTGATAAATCTGCTGAATGCCCCCGGTGAATTGATTGGCCGGCTGGGTCCAATTGTGATTCTCCATCGCGATGACGAACACCGTTTTAACTTGCTGGGCGTGCGCGGGGGAATTGCCCGCTGCGGCGAAAAGGGCACACACTCCCAACGTACGAATAAATCTGGGGTACGGCATGAAAACCTCCAAGGTAGGATTTGCGCGGTCTTCTGTAGTGGTTCCGGCAACATCGCTCGGCTCGAAAGACGAACATTGCGCCTGACTAGAAATAACAGGCGAGCATTACAGAGCGGTGATGGGAATATTACGGATCGAAGACTTCGAAAAAAAATTGAATTGACGCCGAAGGAGGAAAGACTCCAGAGCCGCTAGGTAAGCACCGGCGCTTCGGCGACACCCGCCAGGCCAAAGACGCGCTGGTAGCGCTCGACTTCCGCGCGCGGACCCAAAGCTTTCTGGAAATTGTCGGAAAGTTTCACGGCGGGGCGGCCGTCGGCGTCATTCAGCTTGCAGACCAGGCTGAGGGGATTGAAATCCACACCGCCGTGGGGATTGCAGTTCCGAAAATCGTTGGTCAGCAGCGTGCCCCAGCCTGCGCTGAAGCGGATGCGGCGGCCAGGAGTCCATTTCTTTTCGTCCATGAAGTCGGCGGCCTGGCGAAAATCGGAGGGAGTGTATCCGGGGCGAATCTGTCCGGAGAAATGGGCGTGCAGGCCGAGAATGGTGTCGGCGTCGAGGCCGTCGGACGCGATGAAGAGTTTTTGCCGGGGATCGCGTCCGCGTTTTTCGAGCCAGGCAATGTATTCGTCGCCAGCAAAGAACGGGTCCTTGCTGTCGGCGCGCTGGCCGGTCCAGTCGGCCACCCAGTTGGGAGCGTTGTTGAAGAATTGCGTGGAGCCGAAAGTGTCGGGAAGGAGAATGAGAAGCTCTCCTTGATACGTTTTCTGCCACATCTCCAGCAAACGGTATTGGGCGGTCTTCAGTTCTTCGTCGTTGCGGGCCATGGCGGCCAGGGCCATGGGAAGTTCATGGGCGTTGGTGCCGATGGCTTCAAGGTCGTGCTGATAGGCGAGATAGGTGTTGGAGGTGCCGCCGAAGGTGCTGCCAAGCACGTCGCTCATGGCTTTGACGACGTATTCCTGCCAGAGGAAGCTGTGGCGGCGGCGGGTGCCGAAATCGCTGAGGCGCAAACCCGGAGTGCAGCGGAGGCGCTCCATTTTTTCCCAGAGTTTTGTCTTGGCGCGGGCGTAAAGAATGTCCAGCTCGAATTCGCTGAGCTTCTTCAGGTTGGCGCGCGTTTTCAGTTCGCTGATGGCGGAAAGCGCGTAGATTTCCCACATAGTCGTCGCGGTCCACAATCCATGGAAGGAAAGAGAGAGCTGCCCGTCTTGAACACTCAGCTCATAGTCGGAGAGACGGAAATCGCGCTCAAGCCATTCGAGGAAGGCGGGTTCAAAGATGCCGCGGCGGCCGTAGAAGGTATTGCCGGCCAGCCAGATCAGCTCGGACTTGTGGAATCGCAGCTTTTTGGTTTGTTCCAGTTGCTCGCGAAGTTCGTTGACGTCAATCAAATCGGCCAGGCGGACTTCCGAGGAGCGGTTGAGGAAGGAGAAAGAAGCCGTGGTTTTTGGAAACTGCTTCCAGATGAACTGAAGCATCAGGAGCTTGTAAAAATCGGTATCGAGCAGGGACCGGGTGATCGGGTCCAGTTCCCAATTGTGGTCGTGCGCGCGGCGCGCCAGGTTGATAATCACAATCCCAATACTTTACCCTAGTCGGAACGAAGTGCGGCAATGGTCTGGCGGGGCGCGGCCCGAGTGGCCGCGAGCCTCTTTTCGATGCTCACCGCCCGGTTGTACAATCATGCCATCCATAAATCTGCCGAGATGCCCAAGGAGACTCACATGAGGATTCGCACCATGCTCTGCTTGTTCCCTGCCATTCTGCTGGCCGCCGTTGCCATATCGTTTGCGGGGCCGCAAAAAGCCGCGGATGCCGCTCCGGTGAAGGAAGGCGTACTCACGGCCGCTGAAGTTGGCAATAAATTGTTGCCGGAGAAAGTGTTTTTCCGCGGGCAGGTTGCGCCCGTGGAGGCACGCAACACCGGCGGAGTTCGCTATGCGGATGGATTCCTGGTCTTCGCCGGACTTGTGGATAGCTCCGGCTATTCGACCGGGATCCGGGAAAAGTATCAGGCGTACCTGATCAACGAAGTGGCGATTGAGATTGGCGGGCAGACGCTGAAGCCAGGGGCGTATGGCGTCGGGTTTCTGGACGGCAACAAATTTGTGGTGATGGACATCGGCGCGAATGATGTATTGCAGGCAGCTTCAACGAAGGATGCGGAGATGAAGCGGCCAGTGCCGCTGCAGTTTATGGCCGGGGCCGGGGTGGGGAACTACCGGCTATACCATGGACGCGATTACATCGAATTTCACCGGGCGAAGTAGATTTTGGAGTGCGGTGGCTCAGCCACCGCTTTTGATATTGAAGCGTTGTAACGGATGTTATTTTCGGCGATGGCGTTCAAATCGCAGAAGCGAGAGCTTCGCTCTCGCACTCAATATGCTTAACCTTTGATCTGGCTGGTTGCCGCGTCCCACGTCACACTGGCTTTGCGGAAGTAGGATTCGTTGGCCATGTGGCAGGCGAGGGCGGCGTGGTGGCCGAAGACCGCATCCTCCACCACCGGTTTTCTGGTTCGCACGGCTTGCATGAAATTCCACATGTGGGGGCGCAGGTCGTCCCAGGAATTGCCCTTGTAAGTGTAGCCTTCGGCGATCGGTTCCTTGCCTGGAGCCGGATCATTGTCGGCGTGCCACTTTTTGTAATAGGCATCCTTCATGTCCCGAGGGAATCCATTGGCATAGTAGCTGGGCGAGGTATCTTCTCCGCTTTGCGGGAAGTAGGCGATGGAGGTTTCGGTAACTTCCAAAATTCCCTTTGAACCCTGGAAGCGATAAACCTCCGGTGTTTCGCAGCCGAGGTTCAGGCGCAGGTAAACCGGGATTCTGCCGTATTCGTAGATCACGGCTTGGACGTCTGGCATATTGCGGCCATCGTTCCAGCGAAGAATGCCACCGGCAGCTGTTGCGCGGGCGGGCGGTTCGTTCCAGCCGAGCATGTAGTTCATGCCGCTGACCAGGTGAACAAGAAGATCGCCTGCAACGCCAGTGCCGTATTCTTTCCAGCATCGCCAGCGCGCGAACAGCTTGGGGTCGAAATCACGTTTGGGCACGGTGCCTTGCCAGGTGTCCCAGTCCAGCGTTTGCAAGGAAAGATCCGGCGGCGGGGGATATTCCCACGCGCCGGTGGGATCGTTGCGGCCAAGCGAACTTTCGACGAGATTGAGTTCGCCGATGATGCCCTTGGCGAGCAACTCTTTGGCTTTGGCGCAGATTACGGAGCTGACGCGTTGCGAGCCGATCTGCACGATACGCCCCGTTTTTTTGGCCGCCGCGACCATGGCAACGCCGTCTTCGGCGCTGTGCGACATCGGCTTTTCGCAATAAATATCTTTGCCTGCATTCAATGTGTCCACGACCACCTGCTTGTGCCAGTGGTCGGGAACCGCGGCGATGATACAGTCGATCTCCTTGCTGTCCAGCAAGTCCTGGTAACGCCGCGTGATTTTTATTTTTGGCCCGGCAATCTCTTTGGCGAGAGTATGCCGCCCGTCATAGAGGTCACAAGCTGCCACGCATTCCGTCCCGGGCAGGCCGACGGCGGTGGCCAGCAGGCCTGAGCCCTGCATCCCGATGCCGATGATTCCGAAGCGAACCCGCTGCAGGGCCGCGCCTTCCAGCACGCCGGGAATTTCCACCGGTTCCAGCGCAATATTGCGCGCGGCCGCCATTGCTCCGGCCGTGCCGGCACTGGCTTGCAGAAACGATCTACGGCTCCACTGTTTTCTGCTCATGATCTTCTCCGTGTTTCCAGATTTGCGTCGCGTGCCGATTCCTAGGGAAGCGGTTGGATGCTGATTTCCTTGAAAAATACATCATCGTTCTTGCTGTGGTTCTGGAGGCCGAAGTAACCTTCGTCGGGACGCGGGCCGAGTTGCGGTTCGAAATCGAACTTCCGCGGGGGAACCGGGTCGCCCTCGTGATAGTCGGTCACTTTCACGCCGTTTACTTCGACAATCGTGTGCGGCCCGTCGATGGTGATCAACATCGTGTTCCACTCGGGTCCGGGCTTGGCGGGTTTCGCAAAGGGTTTGGTGAGCGAGTAGAGAGTCCCCGTGATGTGGTAATCGTCTTCGCCGGAGGTCTCCGGATGGTTGTCGATCTGCACTTCGTAACCGTAGTGCACGGGCATCCAGGCTTCACGCGGCTCGAGCGGGATACGGATGTAGACGCCAGAGTTGTCGTTGAAATGCCCCATCTTGAAAACCACGCGCAGCTTGCAATGGCCGATCTTTCCGCCCGTCCAGTACAAGAGTCCCATGCCGCCATGCGTTTCAATCATTCCGTCGGTTACGGTCATCTCGCCGAGACCGACGTGCTTCCAGCCGGTTAGGTCCTTGCCGTTGAAGAGCTGTTTCCACTCGGGCTCGGGCCGAGAAATTGAGCCGAGCAGCAAGGCCGCCAGCATCACCAGCAACACACGGAGACGTCGCATTACAATCCCCCTTGCGGTTCAGGAAGCGAAGAGATTTCGCGCCATAAACCAAAGATTTGCCGGGCGCTCGGCCAGACGGCGAACGAACCACGGATACCAGTACGTTCCATAGGCCACCAGCACGCCGGAGCGATAGCCCTCGCGTGCCAGGCGTTCCTGCTCTTCACGCTGAATTCCGTAGAGCATCTGCACTTCAATATTGCTCCTGGGAAATCCGTTTTGCGCCGCGTGCTCCGCAAGACGGCGAATCAATTTCACGTCGTGCGTGCCGTACGCCGCGCGAGGGCAGCGGTCCGCGGCTTGCGCGGCCATCATAACCGTGGCCAGCGAGAAGTAATTTTCGTCCACATCCTGTTTCTTCGGATAGGCGACCTCAGCCGGTTCCTTGTATGCGCCCTTCACCAGCCGGATGGACGGCCGTCTGGGGAGAAGTTCCTCGACATCCTTCTGCGTGCGATACAGATACGCCTGCAGGCAAATCCCGGCGTTTGGGTATTTCGCCAGTGCTTGTCTGTACAAGTCGAGCGTGGCATCCACATAGGGGCTTGCTTCCATATCCACCCAGACGATGGCGCCACTTTTTTCCTGGGCAATGATTCTTTCCAGGTTTTCAAAGCAGAAATCCGGGGAAAGATCGAGACCCAGTTGGGTCAGCTTGACCGAGATTTCCGCGTTCAAACCGGATTCATGGATTCGGCGCAAAACTTCGAGGTAGTGTTCGGTGACCTGGGAGGCCTCGGCGCGATCCTTGACGTTTTCGCCGAGATTTGTAAAGACACTGGCGATTTTTTTCTGTTCGAGGCCGCGGGCGGCTTCCATAGCGGCGTCCAGGCTCTCGCCCGGCATGAAGCGCGACACGCTGCGCCGCACAAATGGATAATTCACCGCGTTTTCCCGCAGCCAGGTGTTCTGGGAAGCGGCAAGCAGGATCGACCGCATCAGCGCCATTTCAGTGAGACTCTCCTCGACGAGGTAAAAGTGCGACTGCCGCCAGCGGCCCTATTCTAATTCAGATGTTGCCGGATGATAGCTTGCAAAGTTTCCAGCGAGGGAGCATGCAGGAGAGCGGATGGGTACTGGGCCCAGGGAGGAGTCGCATGGCGGGGCGCAACCAAGTAAAAGTAGCTGTTTCTCTTTGAAAAGACATCGAAGGAGTGCGCTTGGAATGGTCCGCAACACAATAGAACACGAGGACGCGCGAAAAGTTGCGGTCGTGGCGAGGAAGTGCTTTCGGGCATGCCGCCAGGGCTCCAGCCGCTGACTTTTTACCAAATCGTGATATATGCTTTCGCAACTTAGTGCATCTAACTGGGTAGAAATACAAGAGGAGATTTATTTATGAAACAACCCAGACTCAGTACGTTTTTTGGCGCGGCGCTCGCCGCAGCATTACTTTTCACCCCATTGGCAAAGGCTCAAGCGCAGACGGCTGCAGGGAACGCTACCTTCACCGTTACGGCGGTGGGCAAGAAAGACGCCGATACATCGAATATCCCGAAAGACAGTGTTCAACTGTTTCAGGGAAAAGATCGCAAACAGATTGGCGATTGGAAGAAAGGAGATGCTCTCTTCCTTGCCATTTTGATTGATGATTCCATCGATAGCACTGCCGGCGGCCAGTGGGATTACTTGCGCGAGTTCATCATGGCTCAACCACCATCCACGGCCATCATGGTCGGCTACATCACGGATAACGGCACGCGCGTGCTGCAGGACTTTACGCCGAATCACGAACTGGCGGCGAAGGCCCTGCGTTTGCCCATCGGTTTCGGCTCTATCGGTTCCAGTCCGTATCTTGGAACGATCGATCTGCTGAAGCGCTGGCCGAAAACAGGGCCGCGGCGCTCGGTGATTCTGATCACGTCCGGTATCGACTATTTCCGCGGGCAGGGGTTTGGACCTTTTTCTCCGGATCTGGATCCGCTGATCTCGCGCGCCGAGCGGCAGAACACCAACATCTGGACGATTTACTACCCGAGCGCCGGGCATCGCGGGCGTTCTTTCTTCCGTTCGAACAACGCGCAGAACAATCTGGACAAGCTTTCCCAGGACACCGGCGCGGAATCTTACTTTCTGGGTGGACAGGCTCCGGTTTCGATCAAGCCTTATCTGGATGAGATCGCCGTGCACCTGAACAACCAGTACCTTTTGACTTTTGCTGGAAGCGGCGGGGCGAAAGGAAAATACCAAGGCATGAAGGTGAAGACCGAGTTGAAGGACGTGGAATTCTTTACGCCCGCGTCGGTATTCATTCCTCCGGCCGGGCAGTAACCAAGGACCGCGAAAAACGTAAAGGCGCGGGATTTTCATCCCGCGCCTTTTTTGTATTCGGATTTGTGGAAATGCTCAGATGGCCCGTGTCGAGTCGCGGATAACAAGCTCCGCGTGCAGTTTCTGTGCCACGACGTCCCAGTCGCGGTTTTCGTGTCCGGCCTTGATTGCTTCCATCACGATATTTACAGCGGCGGATCCCATGGTTTCGAGCGGCTGGCGCACCGTGGTCAGCGAAGGGACCGACAATCCGGAAATGGCGATGTCGTCGAAGCCGATTACCGAACATTGCTCCGGCACGCCGATCCCGGCTTTGGCCAGGGCGCGGATTGCGCCGAGCGCTGTAAGGTCGTCGAAGGCGAGCAGCGCCGTGAACTTTCTCTTCTTCTGCAGCAGCTCCTCGGTCAGGCGATAACCGTGCTCGAAGCTGGCATTGGCGTCGAACACGTCCGGCAAGCGCGTGACCAGCGATGGATCGATTTCGAGCTTCACCGATTGGGCGAATTTCTGAATCCCGCGCCATCGAGGCGCGCTGTCTATCAAGCGTTTCGGCCCGAGGATGGCCGCGATCCGCCGGTGCCCGAGTTGGTAGAGATGCTCCAGAGCCATGCGCCCGCCGGCTTCATTGTCCACCATCGCAAAGCTGACGCGGTTGCCCGGAATTTCCCAGCCGATGGTGACCGTGGGAACTTCGGCTTTGTTCAGGTCGGCAAGGACATGGATATCCACGAGGAGCCAGTTAGCGACCACGATCAGGCCGTCGACGTGCCGCTCCAAAAGCATTTCGAGGTAGCGTTCGAAACGTTCGCGCTGGTTGTGGGCGTCGGAAAAAATTGGCAGGTAGGCCAGCGGATAGAGGGCGTTTTCTATGCCGCGCAGAATCGGCGTACAGAAAGGATCGGTGACGTCGGTGAGAATTACGCCGATGCTCTGGCTGCGTTTGCTACGCAAAAAACGCGCCATGGCGTTTGGGCGGTAGCCCAGGCGCTTTGCGGTTTCTTCAATCTTTTTTTTCGTCCCAGAAGCGATGTACCGGGCCAGCGGCGCGTTGTTCAAGACGATGGAAACCGTCGCGGGAGAAAAGCCCGTGGCTTTGGCGACATCCCGCATGGTCACCAGCCCGCGCCTGTTTTGTGGTTTCATGCCCCCGCCTCGCGCGCCTATCATCCGGCGGCCCGACCTGAAATAGCAAATCCAAAAACAGAACGGATTATCGTGGAGTTGCGGAGCGCAAAGGGAAAAGCCCCTCGGATTTATTCGCTAAACAGAGCCGAGGGTGTCCGTTTCACTCTTCCGGGGGGACTTCAAACGACATTTCCTTGCGGAACCATGACGTTTTCCACGCACCATAAGCGACACCCAATCCCAGCCAGATGCTTCCCGCGATTTTCGCCGGCGGACTCAGGCTCCACCAAATACCGGCGCACACCGTGAACCCGATGACCGGCATAAGCAAATCACCGATGTTCTTTTCCTTACCGCGCAAGTAGTAATGGGTGAAGTAGGCGGCGTTCACGCCCATAAAGGCAATGATGGCGCCAAAATTCAGCATTTGTGCCCCGCGGTCGTAACTGAAAATGACGGGCCAAACTGCCAGCAGTCCCCCGAGCAGCGCGAAAGCGCCGACGAAGAACACACTGTTTGCGGGAATCTGGTGCTTCGCTTCGACTTTGCCGAAAAAGCTTTTCGGAATTGCATCATTCCGGCCCATTCCATACAGCAGGCGGGCGGCGGCAAGTTGCGATGCGATGCCCGAGCCGATGTTGGCAATCAAAACCGTGAAATTCAGGAGATGAAAGAGAAAGAATCCGCCGATTTGCTGGGCCACGATGGGAAAAGCCGATTCGACCTTGTCCACCGGAAACGGCTTGGAGCCCCACACCAACTGCGCGGCGTACACTTCCGTCGCCGAGAGCACACCGGCGAGAATGCAGACAATGACCGTGGCCACCATGATGTTGCGGCGGGGATTTTCCACTTCTTCGGAGAATGTGGAAATCCCGTCGAATCCAATGTAAGTGAGGACGGCCAGCGAAGTTCCGCGCCCGATTTTCGCGAATTCGAATGTTTGCGGGTTGTAAAAGGGTTCGGTAAAGAAATGCATTCCGCGCTCGTGATAACCAATCACAAAGCGAATCACGAAGACGAAAAAAACGACCACGACGATCGACATGCCCGCCCCCAGTACCTCGTTGATGTGGGCGGAGGTTTTTACTCCTCGCAAGTTCAAGACCGTGAAAAATCCGGCGTAGAATACTGCCAAAACCCAATAAGGCGCTTCTGGCAAGATGTTCTGCGTGAGCTTGGCGCAGATGATCGTGCAGATCATGGGGTTCAGGATGTAATCCATCACCATGGCCCAGCCGGTAAGGTATCCCAACCCCGTGTGAATTCCCTGTCCTACATAAGTATAGGCAGAGCCCGCGCTCGGGTAGATGCGCGCCATCTTGCCGTAAGCAATGGCGGTGAAAAACATCGCGACCATGGCGATCAGGATGGTGGTGACCACGTGGCCGCCGGCGGCGTTGTTGATCACGCCGTAGATGCCCATCGGGGCGATCGGCTGGATAATCACCATGCCGATGACGATCAGGTTCCAAAGGGTAAGGGTTCTCCGCAGGCGGGGACCTGCGCTGGTGGTGCCGGCGGGTGTGCTCAAACACCTCTCCTTTTCGGCGGTCTGCTGCCGTTGGAGCCCAAGACCACGGCGCGCGTCAGATTCTTTGGCGCGTCCGGGTTAAGCCCCTTGCGCAGGCCGATGGCGGTTCCCATAAGGTGAGCGGGAATTGCGGTCACAGCGTATCGTGCAAACTCGGGTACATCAAGCGCGAGTTCGATGAGCAGGTCGCTGTGCTTTTTGAGCTCGGGCGTTGCGCGGTTCACGATAACGCAGATTGCCGCCCCAAGCTCCTTAAGCTCTTTCACCAGCAGCGTTTCTTCCTCGGCAGCCGCTTCGGAAATAAAAAAAGTGATCAGCGTGTCCGGCCCTGCAACCGAACGCGGCCCGTGGCGGAATTCCAGCGAGTGATAGACTTGCGCATACGAGGAGGACATTTCCGTCACCTTAAGTCCCCCCTCTTGCGCCAGCCAGTAATGGGCGCCTTGCCCGAGAAAAATGCAATCCGCAAATTTCTTCCCGGCCGCGAATTCCTGAATATGTTTCGCCTGGCGGTCCAGCCATTCCTGCGCGTGCTGGGGCAATTGATCAAGCGCCGCGGAATACTGGTTATCGCCCACGAATTGCAATCCGAGCCTTTGAAACGCCAGCAGGATGGCGGTGAACGAGCGCGTCATAACGGTGCTTTTTTCGTCGGCCCAGGTCAACTTAAACGAGTGGGTGCATAGCGCTTCGAGCGGGCTCTGCGGATTGCAGGTGACAGCCAGCGTTTGCACGGATTGGTGTTTTTGCAGCAATTCCGCGGCGCGCAATACTTCCGTGGTTTCGCCGGAACGCGACATCAGCACGACCTGCTCCGCGCCCAGGCGCCGGAGCGTCTCATCGGGGGCAAAAAGCAGTTCGGATGCGGGTACGCCGGTGGCTGGGATATAAAAATGCTTGGTCCACAGCGCGGCAATCAGCCGGGAAAGGTAGTAGCTGGAGCCGCAGCCGATAAAAAGCCAGGGGCTGCGCGGGGAAAAGAGGTTGGAGAACCTGTCGAGCAACTGCGTTTCGTGGAGTTGGGTCTGGGTCTCGCTCCATACGCGGGGTTGGGAAAGGATTTCCCGGAGAGTGAGTTCGCCCGGCTTACCCTGGCGGGGCCCGGCCGCCGGCTGTCCTTTTGTAAAGCGCTTCTTCAAGGAATGCCTCGTATTGAATCGTTTCAATACTGCTATATTGCGCAATGTTCCACGGCCGCGCAAGCATTTATTTCCGGGAGCCGGGCGGGGAGCGACGGCGAAACTTGCCGGACCTGTCCGCTGGTACAGTGCGTCTGATTTTCCACAGCGGATATCTCTTGGTTCACAGCCGCGATTTCGGAAGTAACACCCGCTCGCGCTTTAGCGTCTAATAGAATATACAAAGGATAAGGTTGGCCAGGCTTAAACCCGGCCGCAACATGAGCGATATTTCTTTCATCTTCGAACGGCGCGTCTTTCAGCGCTTCCTGCTGCACGCAGCCGGCTTTCTGATGATTTTTCTTGCCGCTGACTGGCTGCGCGAAATTTCGCTTCGTCCCAATCCGATCCTGCAGGGCTATCTTCAGATCACTACCGGAATTTTCGCCTTCGTGTTCGCCGCCGTTGCCCTGGTTCGTTTCCAGGGGACGCAGGATCGCATTTCGCTGATTCTCGGGTCCGGATTCCTGCTTTCGGGAGCAACGCTGATTGCTTCCAGCATCCTGTTTTTTCAGCTGATTCATGAATCGCAGACCTGGTTTCTGTGGGCTCCGGTTGCCTGGTGGATCAGCCGGCTGTTGCTGGCATTGCTGTTCGCGATGGCCCTGCTGGTGGAACACTTCCGGCCGCGTTCCCGGCATCCAAAAATGGAGATTGCCGGCGGCTTGTTCTCCGTCCTCGCGCTGACGTATTTGATCACAGCCATGCTCCGCAAGCTTCCTCCGGAAGTTTCGCACCAGCCCGAAGCGATCATCCCGAATCCGCTGCAACTGATTCCCGCTGTTATTTTTCTGATTGCCTTGTTTGGCTACCGCCGGCGCAAGTATCTGCAGGATTCGGGTTTCGACAAGTCCGTCTACCTGGCGGTCTGGCTGAATCTGGCTGCGCAGTTGGCGGCTTGCCAATCCGTGAAGCTGCTCGATGGCCCGTTCGTTTTCGCGCAATCCATGAATGTGATGAGCTACGCGATCCTGCTCGGCGGTTCGCTGATTGACAGCGCAAAAGTTTTTGAGCAGGTGCGGCATCTGGCGGCCAGCGATCCGCTTACCGGCCTCGCCAACTATCGCAAGCTGCTTGATGTGCTGGATACGGAGACGGAGCGCACGCTGCGTACCGGGCGGCCCTTTGCCGTCCTGCTGCTCGATCTCGACGGGCTGAAAAAAATCAACGATACGTACGGGCACCTGGTCGGCAGCCGCGCTTTGTGCCGCGTGGCGGACATCTTGCGCTTTCACTGCCGCGCGATTGATACCGCGGCGCGCTACGGTGGCGATGAGTTCGCGGTGATTCTGCCGGAAGCGCGCGAGGAAGAAGCCGAGCGTGTGGCTTCACGAATTCGCGAAACGCTGGCCGCCGATCAGGAACACCCGCCCCTTTCCGCCAGCATCGGCGCTTCGGTCTATCACGGCGAGGGTGAGCGGGTGGAAAAACTTTTGCAGGAAGCCGACCAGAACCTCTATATAGAAAAAGCGCGGCGGAAGGAAAACATCGCGCGGGCTACCGATTCTTCCCGCCGCCGCTTGAAAAAAACCTAGACTGCCTCCGGCAACCCTACTTTGAGGGTTGGAATGCAGTCAGTTGATCCGCGATCTTTGCCTTGTCGCCCACCACCACGATGGTCATCTCGTCCGGCTTGATATAATCCCGGGTCATTTTCTGAACGACCGCCGGGGAGACTGCGTTCACCTTCGCTACGTACGTCTTCAGGTAATTTTCTCCCAGTCCCTGGAAATCCACGTTTTGGAGTTGCCCGATAAGGGCGCTGCGATTGGAATTCTGAATCACGAAGATTCCCGAAAGGTAGTTCTGGATTCCTTTCAATTCCGGCTCGGTGGCGGGTTCCTTCTGCATCCGGGTGACTTCGCCAAATATCTCTTTCAGCGAGGGACCGGTGAATTGCGTGGTCACATCGGCGGTTTCCGCCCAGTATCCGTCGTGATACCGGCGGGAAAGCTCGCTGCGCGGGGAGTAGGTGTAGCCCTTCGCTTCGCGGATGTTCGCGGTAATCCGCGAATTGAAAGAGCCGCCGAGCAGGGCATTGGTCACGATAAGTGAAACGGCATCGGGACTGGTGGCCGGAGGCACCGGCAAACCCACCATCAGCGTGGATTGCGGCGCGCCGGGGCGGTCAGTCACATCCAAAACATGCTGCGGCTTCAGCAACGGAACATTTTCCATGCGCGCGGGCCCCTTGCTCCAGTTTGTAAAACTTTCCGCGATGGCTTTTTTGACCGCGGCCGCGTCGAATTTTCCGGCAACGTAGAGATGCGCCCGTTGCGCGCCGAAGTTTCCCGCGTAGAAATCCTTCACATCTTGGATGGTCAGTTTCTTGATGTCTGCTTCGGCCGGCACCACGGTTGCGTAGGGATGATCGCCATAGAGAAGTTTGCGGAATCTTACCAGTGCGATTGTTTGCGGTTGTGAATTTTGCAGCGCGATCTGCCGCAGGGCGTCGTTCTTCAGCCGTTCGATTTCGGATTGCGGCAGACGCGGATGCTGGGCCACGTCCGCGAGGAGTTTCACCGCGTCGGGCGCGAATTCCTGCAGGACGTCGATGCCGAGCTTGGTCTGGTCCTTGCCGGCATGAACTTCCAGCGTGCTGCCCATGCGCGCGGCGGCTTCCGCCACCTGTTGCGCGGTCAGCTTCTCCGTGCCTTCCTTCATCAAGTCGGTCGTCAGGCTCGCTACACCAATGCGGCCGGAGCCTTCATTGATTTCTCCGGCATCCACTGCCAGGTTGATCGCCGTTTTGGGGATATTTCCGTAGGGCACCAGCGTGACTTTCAGCCCGTTTGGCAGCGAGTAAGTTTCGTTCGCGGGTACGGTGAACGCTTTTGGCGGACCGCCCTCGGGCGGCGCCTGTTTTTGCGCCACGGCCGGTGCGATTCCCAGGATGCTTCCCGCAATTGCCAGCAGGCCAAGCTTTTTCATTCTCGTGTTCATTTGCATTCTCCTTGCCTACTGGTTGTTCGCCGGCTCGGCGGCGTCTTTCGGTGCGGGTTGCAATTCAATGACGGTGCGGTTGGTGGAGCGCAGATATTCCTGCGCGGTTTTCTGCACTAGTTCCGGCGTCACTTTGTTGAACTGATTCACCAGGTCGTTTACGCGTGCCGGATTATCGTCAAAGAGGGCGAAGCTGGCGAGGAGATCCATCAGGCCAAAGCCGCCGAATTCGCCCATCGTGTCGTAGAGGCCGGAGCGAAGTTTTACCCGCGCGCGGTCCAGCGATTTCTGGTCGATGGGTTTGGCGCGCAGCGGTTCGATCACGGTGTCGATGGCTTCAATTACCGTTTCTGGTTTTGTTGTGGGATCGTAGGTGACGTCCGCGGCCAGCAGCATCGGCCCTTTGTAGT
>DATLVJ010000155.1:0-6550 GCA_035577585.1 Candidatus Limnocylindrales bacterium | reverse complement strand
GAAACAGTTGAACGGCCGCGAGATCAAGCGCTTCAACGGAAAAACCGAAAAACTTTCGCTCGAAAATTACCGGTTTGAGGAATTTCATCTCTCCGCGCGGCAAAAATTCCTCGCCTACATCGTCGACCCGAACATCTTCTTTGTCCTGATGCTCGTCGCCGTGCTGGGCCTGTACACCGAATTCACTCATCCCGGCGTAATCGCCCCCGGCGTAATCGGAGGAATTTGTGCGGTCCTCGCGCTTTACGCGATGCATCTGCTGCCCGTGAATTTTGCCGGCGTGGTGCTGATTTTACTCGCTTTCGGGTTGTTTATTCTCGAGGCGAAGTTCGCAAGCCACGGCGTCCTCCTCCTGGGCGGAATCGTTTCCATGTTATTGGGCGCGATCTTTCTGATCCGCTCGCCGCTCACCCCGGGCGGTGTCAGCTTGGGTGTCGCTCTGGGCGTCACTCTTCCGGCTGCGATTTTGACTGTATTTTTGATGAGGCTGGTGCTGAAGTCCCGTGGATGGAAGACCTCCACCGGAAAGGAAGAGATGCTCGGCGCGGAAGGCGTCGTCACCGCCGCGCTCTCCTCCCATGGCGAAGGAATGATTCGCGTGCATGGCGAGTTGTGGCGCGCGGCGGCCGCGTCGCCCGTTCCTGAGGGCACGCTCGTTCGCGTAACGCGTGTTGATGGTTTAAAACTGTTTGTGGAGCCGAAGCAAGCTTAGGTCACCGCATTCCGTCAGAGTTGGCGTAGGTTCGGAGGGACATCATGTTCGATTACTTTGGATTGGGTGGGCTGATCGCCGTTGCGCTATTACTATTGTGGACCTGGAATTCCATTTACATTATCAAGGAGTGGGAGCGCGGCGTCGTTCTTCGCCTCGGCCGCCTGCAACCCGAAGCAAAAGGCGCGGGTGTTAACCTTGTCTTTTGGCCAATCGAAACGCTCTACCGAATCAGCTTGCGCCTTGAAACGCTGGACGTTCCGCCGCAGGACATCATCACCCGCGACAACGTCAGCGTGAAAGTAAACGCGGTCTGCTATTTTCGCGTCGTTGACGCCAACCTTGCCCTCTCGCAAGTACAAAACTACCAGTATGCGACCTCGCAGCTCGCGCAGACCACGCTCCGCAGCGTCGTCGGCCAGTTCGAACTCGATGAAATCCTCTCCCAACGCGACAAGGTCAACGGCAAACTGCAGATCATTCTTGATCAGGACACCGAGCCCTGGGGCATCAAAGTTGGCAAAGTCGAAGTGAAGCAGGTGGACATCCCCGAACAAATGCAGCGCGCGATTGCGAAACAAGCCGAAGCCGAACGCGAGCGCCGCGCGAAGATCATTCATGCCGAAGGAGAGTTTGAAGCCTCGCAAAAACTTGCCGATGCCGCCAAGGTTCTGGAGACGCAACCCTCCGCCATCCAGTTGCGCTACCTGCAGACCCTGACCGAGATAGGTGTCGAGAAGAACACAACGATTGTGTTTCCCCTTCCTATAGATATTATTAATACATGGATGAAGGTCGCGGGGGGCGCCACTAAGTAAATGGCATCTGGCGGGAGACGCGGAGCTGGCGAGCGCGTGCTGGAAAGCAGGCACGTGATTGGCCTGTTTTTGCTCATGCTGGTTTTTTCCGGCGTGTTCTTTGCCCTGGGCTACGTGATGGGCCGCAATCAGTACGATGGCCAGGTGCGAGCCGCGAATAAAGGCATGGAGATCACGGAGCCGGTGGTGCACGCCAGACCGGATGTTGCTCCCAAGAAAATTGTCTCGCCGCCGAATGAATCAGCGGATTCCGACCCGGCCACTTCCACAGCCTCTGATTCCACTTGGAATTTCTACGATAAGGACAAATCTAGCAAGGTCGCGCCGCATCTCGAGCCCGTTCCGAAATCCTCGCCGACTCCGCCGGCCTCCAAGCCCGTAAACGTCCGGAGTTCTCCGCCGCCCTCGGTTGCCTCTCGCGCACCCGTTGAGAGAAACGCCGCAAGCACGCCGCTGGCTCCCAATGGCGCAATTATTTTGCAGGTCGCCGCTCTCGCGAGACAGGATGACGCGCAAGCCCTCGCGGGCAGCCTGCAGAGAAAACACTTCTCCGCTTACGTGCAGCCGCCGCGCAAAGACAAGTATTACCGCGTGCAGGTGGGGCCATTTAAAGATCTGAAAAGTGCCGAGGCCGCGAAGAAGGGCCTCGAGAGCGCCGGTTTCAAGGCATTCGTCGTAAAACACTGATGGCATCGCCTCCCTGGTATTCCCGCCTGGGATCGTCGCTCCCCCCGGAATTTCCCGCAATCGCACGTCTGTTTCTCGCGGCCTTCAGCGGCGCAATTCTTTCGCTCTCTTTCTACGGCGAGCATCCAAGCTTTTATTCCTGGTTTTGCCTGGCCATTCTGCTGTTCAGTTTGCTGGGTGCCCGGGCGCGCGTCGCGTTTTTCTGCGGATTCCTGCACGGCCTGATTTTTGTCCTGACCTGCGTTTCCTGGGTCGCGGAAGTCCTCTCGGTTCACGGCGGGATGTCCGCCACCGCTGGCTGGGCCGTCTTGTTGCTCATCGCCACGGTGTGGGGATGTTCGATCGGTCTTTTCACCTGGACGATGCAGCGGTTGTCCCAGCAGGGGATCGGCCTCGCTCTTTTCGGCGCCCCGTTTCTGTGGATATCCACCGAAGTGCTGCGCGCCTATCTTCCGGAGATTAGTTTTCCCTGGGGATTGCTCGGATATCCGGCAGCGGGGAATCCCGCGCTCGTTCAGCTAACGACAATTACGGGAATATACGGCGTTTCTTTCCTCGTCGCCGTGTTTAATTCGCTGCTTCTCTGGATTCTGGCGAGCCCGTCGGAAAAGAGGCCGCGCCGGCTTGCGGTTGTCGTTTCCCTCTTCGCCATTCTTCTGGCCGTACAAACTTTTGGCCCGCGCTTCGTACCCACTGCCGCGTCCAGCCACGTCGCGCGCGTCGTTCAGCCCAATTTTCCGGAAAATGAACACTACATCGGCGACTGGTACGCCGACCACAAAGCAGATATGGCGGAACTCGAAAAACTCAGTCTGCGGCGTTCGCCGGGCGCCCCGCAGCCGGACCTCCTCGTCTGGCCCGAAGCCCCCGCTCCCTTTTCTTTTCAGGATCCGCACTTCGGCCCCTACGTTTCCCGCCTGGCCACCGAATTCCAGCATCCCATCGTCGTCGGCATCATTGACTGGAAACCGATTCTTGAAAGCGGGAAGGGAATCCCCCGCACAGGCCTGGTGCCGTACAACAGCGCGGCGATGCTCAACAACATCGGGCAACGAACTTTTCTCTACGACAAAATTCATCTTGTTCCCTTCGGCGAGTACGAACCTTTTCCGCTGATCCACCAGGTAGTGACCAGCGTTTCGGAGGAAGTCGGCGGCTTTCGAAAAGGCAAGGAACGCAACGTCGGCCGCCTCCCCAACGGCAACACTTTTTCCATTTTCATCTGCTATGAAGCTATCTACGCCGGTGAAATCCGCCAGTTTGCCAACAACGGAGCACAACTCCTGGTCAATATTTCCAACGACGGCTGGTTCGGCAAATCCCAGGCCGCCGAGCAACATATCCGCATGGCTCGCGTCCGAGCTGTCGAAAATCGCCGATGGCTTATCCGCGACACCAACAGCGGCATCACCGCCTCCGTCGACCCTTATGGAAACGTCAAACGCGTGATGCAGCGCGACACGCGCGATGCCGCGGACTTGCCCTACGACTTCCGCACCGACAAAACCATCTACACGCGGTTCGGCGACTGGTTCGCCTGGATGTGCGTCGGCGTTTCCGCTATTCTAGTATTGCTCACTTTTCGAAAGGCAAAATCGCCCGGCACGGTTCGGGCACCCCAGACACCGCATGATTCTTGAAGATTTGCAGCACCAGTATGAAGGATTGAAGCAGCGCATCACTCTCGTGCGGAGCTTTCTTTGACGC
This sequence comes from Candidatus Limnocylindrales bacterium, assembly GCA_035577585.1. Classification (GTDB taxonomy): domain Bacteria; phylum Acidobacteriota; class Terriglobia; order Acidiferrales; family UBA7541; genus Acidiferrum. The sequence goes on along the minus strand of DATLVJ010000155.1, from coordinate 2,626 downwards.
TCCACAGAACCTCGCCCGCCTGAAAAACCTCGAAGCGCGCGCTGCCGACCCCAATTTCTGGAGTAATCAGGAAGAAGCGCAGAGCGTCCTCCGCGACCGCAAGCGCGTCGAAGATCAGCTCGCCGCCGACGAGAAACTCGAATCTCTCTCCAGCGACATCGAAACGTACATCGAGCTCGCCAAAGGCGAATCCAACGCCGGACAAAAAGAGGAATTGCTGAAGGATCTCAGCAAGGAACTCACCACTGCGGACACCTACGTGGGCGACCTCGAAACCCAAACTCTGCTTTCCGGCGAGAACGACCACCTCAACGCCATAATGACCATCAAACCCGGCGCCGGCGGCACCGAATCGCAGGACTGGGCTTCGATTCTCTTACGCATGTATCTCCGCTGGGCGGAGCGCAACGGCATAACTGCCAACCTGCTCGATGAAACCCCCGGCGAAGAAGCCGGCATCAAGAACGCCACGATTCAGTTCAGCGGCGAAAACGCTTACGGGCTTCTGGCCGGCGAAACCGGTGTGCACCGCTTGGTGCGCATTTCTCCGTTCGATCAAGCTGCGCGCCGCCACACTTCCTTTGCCTCCGTCTTCGTCATCCCCGAAGTGGACGACCGAATTGAAATCAACATAAAGCCGGACGACCTGAAGCTGGACACCTTTCGCGCCGGCGGCAAAGGCGGCCAGAACGTCAACAAGGTGGAAACCGCTGTCCGCATCACGCATCTCCCCAGCGGCATCATCGTCGCCTGCCAGATGCAGCGCAGCCAGCACAAGAACCGCGAGATGGCCATGAAGATGTTGCGCTCGAAACTCTACGACCTGGAAATCCAAAAGCGTCGCGACGAAACCGACCGCCTCGACGAATCCAAGCTCGAAATCTCTTTCGGCAGCCAGATTCGGTCCTACATCATGCAGCCCTATCGCCTCATCAAAGACCATCGCACCAAGTTCAGTGTCGGCGACGTCGACAAAGTTCTCGACGGCGACCTGACCCCCTTCATCCGCACCTATCTCATGGCCAAAAAGACCAAAGGCAAACTCGAAGTCACCGTCGACGACTCCGACGACACTTAGACTACAAAACGGATTAGGTAACAGCCAAAATTGCAATTGGTCCCGAAAGCCAACGTGGACAAGTGCCTTTCCCCCGAGGATTCCGCCCTCAGTTTGTCCGCTAAATCCCTTTAGTTTCAGTTCAATGCTGGAAAATAACCACTCGCTGCAACCATAAACCGTGCAAAATCAATGCGTTGATTCCGCTCCATGCCAGTGCTACTCTGATTTAGTTAGAGTCTGCTTTGCCTTCGGCACGTAGGCCCTATGGGGTGTTTCACACCTTCCCAAAAAAAGAAGTCCAGCACTGAGGAGATTTGTTTTGAGCGACGGAAACATGCGCAACTTTCTGTTCACCTCCGAATCGGTGACAGAAGGCCACCCGGACAAAATTGCCGATCAGATTTCGGACGCGGTACTCGATGAAGTTATGCGCCAGGACCCCAAGGGCCGGGTCGCCTGCGAAACTTTGGTCACGACGGGTTTGGTCGTCGTTGCCGGTGAGATCACCACCACGGCCATCATCGACTACGATGATTTGATTCGCAAGACCGTCGAACAGGTCGGCTACGACAACGCTCTCTTTGGCTTTGATTCCACAACCTGCGCGGTCATGTGCACCATCAAGCGCCAGTCTCCCGACATCGCCATGGGCGTGGACACCGGCGGCGCTGGCGACCAGGGGCTGATGTTCGGTTACGCCTGCGACGAAACCGAAGAGCTTATGCCCATGCCGATTCAGTTGGCACATCGCCTCACGCAGCGCCTCTCTGAAGTCCGCAAGAGCAAGAAAGTGGATTTCCTCCGCCCCGATGGCAAGTCCCAGGTCTCTGTCGAATATCGCAATGGTAAGCCCTTCCGCGTAGATACCGTTGTCATCTCCACCCAGCACAGCGACACCGTACCCAACGAGGATCTCCGCCACGCGATCATGGAGCACGTGATCAAGCCGATCATCCCGGCTCACATGCTCGACGCAAAAACGAAATATCACATCAACCCGACCGGCCGCTTCGTCATTGGCGGGCCAATGGGCGATGCAGGCCTCACCGGCCGCAAAATTATTGTGGATTCGTACGGTGGCTACAGCCGTCACGGCGGAGGCGCCTTTTCCGGCAAAGATCCCTCGAAGGTTGACCGCTCGGCCTGCTACATGGCCCGCTACATCGCCAAGAACATTGTCGCTGCCGGCCTCGCCAGCCGCGCTGAAGTCCAGCTTGCCTATGCGATTGGCGTGGCAGAGCCAGTCTCGGTGATGGTGGACACGTTCGGTACTGGCACGATTCCGGAAGAAAAAATCACCGAGCTCGTGCGCCAGAATTTTTCGCTCACGCCCAAAGCGATCATCGAAACGCTCGATCTGCGTAAACCCGTGTACAAGCAGACCGCCGCATACGGCCACTTCGGCCGCTCTGGCCCCGGCTTCACCTGGGAAAAGACCGACCGCGCCGACGCGTTGCGCAAGGCCGCGGGAATTGGTGCTCCCGTGGAAGCAGCCGCACGCCGCTAGTTTCACCGCGGTTTTTCTTGTTTTGTAGAACAGTTTCCCTCTCTGCCCCAACCCCGCCC
>DATLVJ010000154.1:0-2742 GCA_035577585.1 Candidatus Limnocylindrales bacterium | reverse complement strand
AAGCCGGGAAGCACCAGCTTTCCGCCGGCGTTGATCAGCTTTGTGCCGCTGCCGCGGTAGCGCTTGGCCTCTTCATCGCTGCCGACAGCCACAATTTTCCCGTCGCGGATGGCGATGGCTTGGGCCCAGGGCCTTTGCGGGTCCAGCGTGTAGACCTTGGCATGGACAATCAGAATTTCCGCGGGAGCGATGCCGGCGGCCTGCTGGGCAAACACAGACTGAGTGACGCCGGGCACTGCGGCAATCAAGAGAATAAAGATAATTAGATGACGGAGTTTCAAAGTGAGCCTCGATTGGCAGCGCGGAACGGCAAGCGGCTGCAGGCTGGATTGTAAATCTAAAATGTGGGCGGCGTGTTGACCCACAAAACCCATGCTTCGGCGCGGCAGGGATTTTTCCAGCGATGCGGCGTGGAGCTTTCGAAATACAGGCTGTCGCCCGCTTTCAGGTGATAGTGACCTTCATTGTGCAGCCAGAGTTCGAACTCCCCGCGCAAGACGTGCAGGAATTCCTCGCCTTCGTGGGAATAGGATTCGCCGCTGCCCCCGCCTGGTTTCACGCGGAAGAGATGCGGCTCCATGGCGGTGTTGCCCCAGGCGAGGAGCTCCATGCGGACATTGGGGCTCGTTTCGAGGATTTTGCGTTCGGAAGGGCGCACCAGGTGCTGGGCTTCGCCGTTGGTTTCGAAGAGAGAGATGATGTTGGTTTTGTAAAAGCGAGCGATGCGGCGCAGCGTGGCGATGGAACAGCGCATCTGGCCGCGCTCGAGCGCGCTGAGGAAGCCGACGGAGACGCGGGTGGCGCGGGCAACCTGGGCCAGGGAAAGTTGGCGGCGCATGCGCAGGCGGCGAAAACGCTGGCCCGGGAGTTGCGGCGCATCGGCGGGGGCGGAGACAACACCCTGTTTCTTGAGGACGTGCACGATGGCCGCTGGATTCAGGCCGCGAGCGCGGCGCAGGAAAATGGCGCGTTGCAGCAGGCGAACGTCGGCTTCGGTGTACATCCGGTAGCGGCTTTGGGTGCGCTGCGGGGAGACGAGGCCGAGGGCTTCCCAGGCACGCAAGGCGGAGGAGGAAATCGCGAGCCTGCGGGCCACTTCAGAGATGCGCAGAAGCGGCTGGCGGCCCGGAGATTTCGATGTGGGCGACAAATTCTTTCTGCTTGACACAGGTCCCGGCTTTCTCTAAGTTTACTGGATTATAGTAAGGTTCAGTGGGAAGTAGCAACCTCGAAGAATCTCTTTGCCGGGGCAAGAGATATTCGGTGAAACAGGGGTGAGTCCAAAATGAAAGACGCAAAGCGAATTCAGCTGCTTCAGTCCGTCTGTTGCAAAAGCATTCTTTGGGCGACGGTCTTCGCACTGTTCAGCCTCTTTATCAATGTTTCCTATTCCAGCGCGCAGAGCACCGGCGGCCGCATCCGCGGCACGGTGACGGACGCCAGCGGCGGCGCCGTGGTCGGCGCCAACGTGGTCATCACCAATGAAGCGACCGGAGTGGAGCGCGATACGGCCACTGGCTCCAATGGCGAGTACGTTTTTCTGGAGGTCGGGGTCGGGAGCTACAGCGTTCGGGTGGACCAACTGGGATTCAAGAAATACATACGGAAGGGCGTGGCCATTAACCTCAACGAAGCAGTGGGGCTGGATATCGCCCTGCAGGTGGGAACGGCGACGGAAACCGTGGAAGTGACGGGAGCCCCGCCGCTGGTGGACACGACCTCCACGCAGTTGGGGGCGGTCGTTGGAGAGCGGGCCGTGCGCGAGCTGCCCCTCGCACAGCGCGACACGTACCAGTTATTGGAGTTGCAACCCGGGGTTCAAGGCCAACTCGGTGTGGACAATGTGTACGGCAGCGACCGCGCCGGCGTCGTCAGCGTAAACGGCGGACGGGGGCGCGACAACAATTTCACCGTGAATGGCGGCGACGGCAACGATCAGTTCGCAAACCTGCCTGCCATCCAGCCTTCTCCGGACAGCATCGAGGAATTCCGCGTGCTTACCAACACCTTCGACGCGGAATACGGACGCAATTCCGGCGCGGTGGTGAACGTGGTCACCAAATCCGGCACCAACGAATTTCATGGAAATTTCTATGAATTCTTCCGCAACCAGGCCCTGAATGCGAAGGGGTTTTTCGATTCTCAGAAGCTCGACTATCTACAGAACCAGTTCGGGGTCACCTTCGGCGGCCCGATCAAGAAAGACAAGACGTTTTTCTTTGTGACTTATGAGGGCGACCGGCTGCGCAAGGGGACTTCGTCCGACACCGTGACGGTGCCGACGGGCGATGAGCGGACGGGCGATTTCTCGGCAACCCCATTTTCGGGCGGCGTAACAACCGACTTCTTTGCGCAGACGCTGAATAGCCGCTGCGGGTTGAACATTCCGATGCCATCCACGACGCAATCCGGGGAAGTTCCATACTCCGCGATCTTCCCGAACAGCGTGATACCACAAGCTTGCATGGACCAAACGGCGCTGGATCTCTTGAATCAGTTTGTTCCAAACGCGAATCGGTCGGACGGTACGTTCCAGGGGGTTCCCCTCGGGCACGAAACCAGCGATCAATTCACGATCAAGATTGATCATCAATTGACCAAGAATCAGCGCTTGTCCGGCTACTACTACTTTACCGACCATTATCTTGCCAAGCCTTTTGCCAAGTTTCAGGCGGGCGGAGCCAACCTGCCCGGTTTTGGCGACCTGACCAACGAGCGAATCCAGCAACTGAATATCAGCCA
>DATLVJ010000153.1:0-2369 GCA_035577585.1 Candidatus Limnocylindrales bacterium | reverse complement strand
TGCGCGGGCATTTCAGACGCAGAGGTAGTTTTACAGAAAGTTTCCGGCGCAACACCTGAACGAGGACGCAGTTTGCTCTCCGCAGGGCCACCGGAAGAAGGAAAAAAGGGAGAGGAACATGCTGGCACTGAAATATCTTCTAACGATCCTGGGAGTTGGCCTTTTCGGCAGCTCCGGGATTTTGGTCGCGTACGACATTTACATCGCAGCAAGGCTCAGGTGGCTGCTTGAGCAAACCAGTGGGGAACCGGGGACGGAGGCGGTGCAGCGGAAGGCGGCGCGCCCTTTCGGTCCGGTACGGTGGCGGCTCGCGCTGCAGTTGGTGGCGGCCGGCATCGTGCCGGTGCTCGTGGCGCTGAGCATCGTGGTCGTGCCCGATGGCAGCGCGGGGATTCGCGTCAGCCAGCTTTCCGGCGTGCGCCCCGGTACGTTGTATCCGGGCGTCCACTTGGTAACGCCGTTGGTGGATGAGGTGGTGCTGTATGACACGCGGGAGCAGGTGTACACGACTTCGGCGTCGCCAGGCAGCAAGCCGAGCACGGAAGTTTTAACCGTCCAGGCGCGGGAAGGATTGAACCTCGGATTGGCAGTCAGCGTTCGTTATCGCATCGACCCCTCGAAGCTTTCCAACATTCATCAGAATTTGCCACAGCCGGTGGGCGAGCAGGTTGTGGCGCCGGTGGTGTCTTCCACTTACCGGCAGCTTGCGCCGAATTATGTGACCCGAGATATTTTTGCCGTGAAGCGCGAAGAGCTGCGCACCCAGGCGGCGGAAATGATCAAGACGCGGTTGGCTTCGGACGGAATCGTGGTGCGCGAAGTGCTGCTGCGGGACATCCAGTTGCCAGCCGAATACGCGAAGGGGCTGGAGGGCCTGCTGCTGAAGGAGCAGGAGAACGAACGGCTGGGCACGGAGCAAGACATCAAGCTGAAAGAAGTGAAAATTGCCGAACTGGAAGCGGATGCGCAGAAGGCGCGCGACGTGAAACAGGCGGAAGCTCAGGCACAAGTGCGCGTGCTACAGGCCAAGGCGGAAGCCGATGCAATGCAGTACACGCTGCCCTTGAAGGAAAAGCAGATCGAACAGACCAAGCTGGAGGCGCAGGCGCGCAAGGAATCAACCTTGCAGAATGCGGAAGCCGCCGCGCAAGCCAAGATTATAGACAGCAAGGCGGAACTGGAACGACAGCACAACCTTTCCGAAGCCGAAGCCAACCGGATTCGCGTTACCGCCGCGGCTGATTCCGAGCGCATGAAGTATGAAGCGGCCGTGTTGAAGCAGAATCCGATGCTCATCCAGAAAATTATTGCCGAACGGTTGTCGGACAAGCTGCAAATCATGATGGTACCAATCGACGGCAAGAATTTCTTCGCATCGGACGTGATGCGCTCCGCGTTTCAGGGTGGGATGGGCGCGGGTTCCAGTGAGGATGAAGCGCAAGATCCCGCGCCGGTGGCGACTGCCGCGGCGCAGCGCAAAGGGAACAAGCGCCCATAGGTTAAACGAAGAACCGAAGCAACGAAGTAACGACGCAATGGTTTTCGGAGAGGCGGTACGAGCAAGGCCGCCTCCGAGGAACGCCGGCCAATACCCCCGCGGGTGGCCCGGACCGCGTCGCTGGAGGAGCAGCCATGAGCAAAAAGACAAGCACCGCCGCGCTTGAATCGATTTGCAAACGGAAGCTCACAAACCGGCGCCGCGCTCCGCGCCACCCGGCCGGTGCCAGAAGAAGTGAAGAAGTAAAGAAGCAACGAGACGACGACAGTGCCAGAGAGTTTGGGCAGGCACAGATTGTGGCTCGCCGGGAGGACGTCATGAATAGGAAGAGCGGTGCAGGGACAGCAGAAAAGTTTCGGGTGATTTTGCCGGCGATCCTGCGCATTACCTTTTGCCTGGCGATGTGGACGCTGGGTGTGATGACCATGACAATCACTGAAGCGCAGACGCGGGAGCATCGTGTGGCGCAAGACAACCTCGCAATCAACTCGAGTGCCGAGAAGCTGCAGAGTTCAGGGAATGCCGCTCACGAACCGTGGCGCCGTATTCGCGGCGAAAAGATTTCGCGCAATTCCAACGACTGAGGTCCGCGCCACTGGCTTCCACCAAAAACAAAAATAAAACCCCTCAACTGACCCGCCGGGCGGCTCTGACCACGCCGCCCGGCGTCATTTCATGTATGCGAATTCAGTAAGTCTATCGAGGTCTTGCAGGCGATTTCGGGAAGGGTGGTAGCATCTATCTGAAGGAAATTCGAGAGGTGCGGATTGCGGCGAATGGCGGCGGGATTTGTTGTGTGGGCAATGGCGATTGGGGCGGGAATTGCGCGGGCGCAGACACCATCGTGCGCAGATTTGCGGGCACACAAGGA
>DATLVJ010000152.1:0-3196 GCA_035577585.1 Candidatus Limnocylindrales bacterium | reverse complement strand
CTTTTTTACTGGCTCGGTCAGCACCGGTCGTACCTGTGGGTGATCAGTCCCGACAAAGTGTCTCTCCTCTCCATTCCTCCGGGTCCCGATCTCAATGCGCTTGCTCAATCCTATCGGTTGTCGTTTCTGGATCCCCGCGATCCGCTGGACTCCTTGGCGGGCGATGGTCAAAAACTTTACGACGCCCTCATTCGGCCTGCACAATCGATAATTCCCAGGAATTCCCGCGTAATTGTTTTTCCGGACGGGCGGCTCAATAGCCTCAATTTCGACACTCTCATCGTTAACGAACCGGTGCCTCACTATTGGATTGAGGACGTCACCATCACCGTGGGTACTTCGCTCGCGCTGCTTTCCCGCTCTGCCCAAATGCAGCCGCCGAAATCGCCCAACCTGCTTTTCTTTGGCGACGCGCTTCCCGCGAGCAGGGTTTTTCCGCCGCTTGCTGATGCCGGCAAAGAACTAGCGGCCCTCGAACAGCTCTTTCCTGCGGCTCGCCGCGCCGTGTTCACGAAAGCCGCCGCGGTAAGGTCCAATTATCTTTCCAGCAAGCCGCGGCAATATAATTTTCTACACTTCGCCACGCACGGTATCGCGAGCACCGCGCATCCACTGGAGTCGGCCATCATCCTGTCGCCGGAAGGCGACCAGTACAAGCTCTACGCCCGCGAGATCGTTCGATTGCCGCTCAGCGCTTATTTGGTTTCCATCTCTGCCTGCAATGGCGCCGGCGAACGCGAGTTTGCTGGAGAAGGCCTCGTAGGCCTCTCCTGGGCCTTCCTCCGAGCCGGAGCACACAACGTCGTCGCAGGCCTCTGGGAAGTCAGCACCGCGTCCGCTCCGCAAATCATGGACGATCTCTATAAAGGTGTTACCGCGGGACAAGATCCAGCCGCCGCACTCCGCAATGCGAAGCTTGCCTTGCTCCATTCAAAAGGCCCCTACCACCGCCCCTTCTACTGGGCCCCGTTCCAGCTCTACTCCGGCTCGTAGCAACTGGGCTTCGTTCTTCAAACAAACCGGAGAAAAATTCAAGACACCTTTCACGTCACGAGTAGGGGCACGACAGATCGTGCCCTCTTCGATTTCTCGCAACGACCAGACCAATCGATCGCAACGCGCCTTTGCAGAGACGGTTTTCTAACACCGACCATGCGGGATACCGTCCGCTCCACCCTTACTCCATCGGCAACCCAACATAATTCTCCGCCAGCGTCGTCATCCCCGCCCGCGAACTCGTCACATAATCCAGCTCCGCCATCTGCCGGCGCCGGTCAAACTCTCCATCGCTCTCGAATCTGTGCAGCAGGGAAGTCATCCACCACGAAAACCGCTGCACTTTCCACACACGCCGCAAACAAATCTCCGAATATCTCTCGAGCAGTTCCCACTTCCGGCTCCCGTAAAACTCCTTGAATCCGGCGGCTAGAACTCGCACGTCCGCCACCGCCAAATTCAGTCCCTTCGCGCCCGTCGGCGGCACAATGTGCGCCGAATCTCCCGCCAAATACAGCCGCCCGTATTGCATCGGTTCAACCACAAAACTCCTCATCCCCGTCACGCCTTTCTGAACCACTGGCCCGCGGGTCAGTGAAAACCCGTCCCGCTTCGCAAACCGCAATTGCAATTCCTCCCATATCCGTTCGTCCGGCCACTCATTCAAATTCTCTTCCGGCTTGCACTGCAAATACAGCCGGCTAATGTTCGGCGAACGCATACTCATCAGCGCAAAGCCGCGCTCATGATTCGCGTAAATCAATTCATGCGAAGCCGGTGGCGCCTCCGCCAAGATTCCCAGCCACCCGAATGGATAATTTCTCTCATACCTCTTCAAAATTCCCGCCGGAATCGCTTCGCGGCAAATTCCATGAAACCCATCGCATCCTGCAATAAAATCGCACTCAAGCTCCTTCGTCCCACCTTTTTCAAACCGGATCACCGGTTTTTCCTTCTCCAGTCCCTCGACGCTCACATTTCGCGCTTCAAAAATAATTTCTCCGCCCGCGTTCAACCGCGCCGCAACCAAATCCTTGATCACTTCATGCTGCGCATAAATCATCACGCCCTTGCCGCCCGTCAAATCCGCAAAATCGATTCGGTGCCCTCGTCCGCCAAATCGGAGCTCCACGCCGTAGTGCATCAGCCCCTGCTGCATCATCCGCTCGCCCAAGCCAAGCTCGTTCAGCAGCTCCGCGGTCCCTTGCTCCAGCACACCTGCCCGCACGCGCTCTTCGATGTACTGTCGTGACTGCGCTTCCAGCACCACGCACTCAATTCCCGTGCGCTGCAACAGGTGCGCCAGTACTAGCCCCGCCGGCCCCGCTCCGATTATCCCCACTTGCGTTTTCATCTGCTTTGTTGTTGCCTATCCTTATTATGTATGCTATAGTTATCTGTGAAAGTCGCTTCAAGTTCGTTAACCGGTTCAGAATCTGCAGTTACGCAATTTGCGATTCTAACCCCTTTAGAATCTGCACTTACAAAACACAGGGCTTAAAGTCCTTTGGAAACTGGAGTTGCAGGAAAAGGGGCATATACCCCTCCTCTCGCCCGCCTTCCCCGACAATGTTATCCTCTTTCCTTCATCTTCGTCCCGTCTCGGCATTCTCCCAGGAGCATCGGTATGAGTCCCGAAAATCCTCCCCGCCTCGATATCGTTGACCGCCACGGCCACGCCATCACCGGCTCGTCCCGCGCCTTTGCCACTCTGGCCGGCCGTTCTCTCCAGCCCAATCGCGGCACCTCGCTAAATCTCGATTGGGTGGAGAGTGTCCGCGTAAATACCAGCGCCGTTGAGCGCCGCGCCGCGACACTCGGCACGCGGCGCACCGTCAAGAAAGATTGGCAGATCGCCTGGCTTCTTCGCGCCATCTCTTGCATGGATCTCACCACGCTCAGCGGCGATGACACCGATGAGCGCGTTCGCCGTCTTTGTTCGAAAGCCCGTCAACCCATTCAGCAGGACATTGTTGCGAAACTCGGAATCGCGGAACTAAATATCCAGGTCGGCGCAGTTTGTGTGTATCACATGTTTGTGGAAACCGCGCGCCGCGCCCTCGAAGGCACAAAAATAAATGTCGCTGCTGTGTCCACCGGCTTTCCCGCGGGACTCTCTCCCTTTGAAGATCGCGTTTCAGAAATTCGCCGCTCCGTCGCCGCGGGCGCGCAGGAAATCGATATCGTCATCACACGAGCG
>DATLVJ010000151.1:0-4026 GCA_035577585.1 Candidatus Limnocylindrales bacterium | reverse complement strand
AGGTCCACCCGGACCACCCGGTCCGGAGGGACGCGGAGTAAACGGTCTTCCGCCCGGTCCGCCAGATTGTTGCGGGCGCATGGGCTGGCCAGGACGCGGGCCGCTGGGGCGACGATCGCGGTCACCCGGCGAAGTTCCGGGAACAGGACCACGGTTTCCCGTGGGCATGGGGCGAAGAGGCTGCTGGGGGCGCGGAGAAGTTGCCGGAGCGCCAGAGCGCGCGGCTTGGGGATGAGCGCCGGGTTGCTGCGGGCGAGCGGACGGAGGTGGAGCTCCAACGGGACGCGAAACGGGCTGTTGGCCTGGGGCGCGAGTAGTGGGGTGAGTGGGACGCAAAGGTTGTTGTGGCACAGGACGAGGCGCGGGGGTAACGGAAGGAGTTGCGGCGGGCGGAGCCGGAGAGGTGACGGCGGGCGCGGGAGCAACAGGCTTCATTACCGGAGGAGCAGACACAGGAGTTGCGGCGGGCGCGGGCACAGCAGCAGGCGCTGGTTTTGCAGCCGCCAGCGCTGCGGCAGGAGGCTGTGCGTGAACGGGCTTCGCTGCCGGTGGCACAGCAACCGGAGGGGCTGCGGGTGCCGCGACTGGGGCTGGAGCCGAGGGCTTCGCTGCTGCCGGCGGATGAGCTGCAGGCGCAGCTGGAGGTGCCGGAGGCGGCGCGGGCCTCCGCGCAGCGGCCTTGGCAGCCGCTTCTTTCGCGGCGCGTTCAGCTTCCGCGGCGGACTCGGCGTCAGCGACACCTTTCAGATGGTGCTTAACTTTTTCCGCGACATCGGCGGGAATGGAGCTGGAGTGGGTCTTCTTTTCGGTAACACCGAATCCGGCCAAAAGGTCAATAATGGCTTTCGCCTTGACCTCGAGTTCGCGCGCGAGCTCATTGATGCGGACTTGATTTGCGTCGCTCATGCTTCTTAGGAACTTTTCTCTTCCTGCTGTTCCGCCGGAGTTTCGTTCTCCGTGGATGCAGCGGCTTCCGAGTTAATCTCCGAAGCGGATTCCGATGGAGCCGAAGCTGGTGTTTCACTTGCGGATTCGGCCGGGCTTTCGTCTGATGCCGCAGATGCCGAATCCGTCGCGGACTCGGGCGCCGACTCTGCCACGGGCGTGTCTTCGCTGGTTTCGTCAGTCGTTTCCACGGGTGCGGCCGCGGCGTCGCCGCCTTCATAGAAGCGGTTGACGGCCTGATAAATTTTGTCGACCATTTTTTCGCCGATGCCTGGAATTTCCATCAACTGCTCCGGGGTCATGCTGGCGAGTTTTTCGAGGTTGGCGATGCCGGCAGCTTCGATCTTTTCGATGGTCTTGGGTCCGACGCCGGCAAGAACGGTCAGCGGAGTGGTCGGGGCAGTGAGCGCGGTCATCTGCTCTTCGATTTCACGGCGCTTCTCTTCTTCGCTCTTGATGTCGATGTCCCAGCCGATGAGCTTGCTGGCCAGGCGGACGTTCTGCCCTTTTTTGCCGATGGCGAGAGAAAGCTGGGAGTCTTCGACGATCACTTCCAGTTTTCTGTTTTCCGGATCGGTGATCTGGACACGGGTGACTTTCGCTGGGCTCAAGGCCTTTTGCGCGAACGCCACGGTCTCTTCATTGTAGGGAATGATGTCGATTTTTTCGCCGCGCAGTTCGCGGATGATGGACTGAACGCGCATGCCCTTCATGCCGACGCAGGCGCCGACGGGGTCGACGTCTTTGTCGCGGCTGGCGACGGCCACTTTGGTGCGTTCGCCGGCTTCACGGGCCGCGGCGCGAATTTGCACGGTGCCGTCGTAAATTTCGGGCACTTCCATCTCGAAAAGACGTTGCACCAGCGAGGCATCCGCGCGAGAAACGATTACCTGCGGGCCTTTGGCGGCCCGGTCCACGGCCTTGATCACCACACGCAACCGCTCGCCGATATTGTAGGTTTCGAGTTTGGACTGCTCGCGCTTTGGCAGCCGCGCTTCGGTGCGGCCCATGTCGACGATGAGGTCTGGGCCTTCGGCGCGCTTGACGATGACGGTGACGAGTTCGCCGGCGCGGGTGTGATACTCGTTGTAAATGGTGTCGCGTTCGGCCTCGCGCACCTTTTGCAGGATGACCTGCTTGGCGGTCTGCGCGGCGATGCGGCCGAGCACGTCAGTGGGCTTGGCGGTGAGAATTTCAGTTCCGATTTCGGCGCTCGGGTTTTTTTTCTTGGCATCCGCCAGGCTGATTTCGCGCTTCGGGTCGGTTACTTCTTCGACGACGGTGTAGACCGAATGGACGTCCACCTGACCGGTTTCGGCGTTGAACTTTCCGCGCAGGTCTTCTTCGGTCTTATAAAATTTCCGGGCAGCCACGACCATGGCGTCTTCGATGGCAGAAATCACCACCTCCGGTTCGATGTGCTTTTCCCGGCTCAACATCTCGATTTGTTGATAGAGCAGATTCGCCATTTCGCTTTCCTAAAACTCCACGACCAGGTTCGCCTTCCGAATCGCGCCGAGCGGGATATCCACGATTCGCGCTTCTTTTCCTTTCAACTCCATTCGGACGTTGCCGTCCGAGAATCCTTGCAGCCGGCCTTCGAAAAATTTGGCGTCGCCGATCGGTTCGGCCGTCGAAATCTTCGCCAATCGTCCGGCGAAGCGCTCGAAATCCGCTGCTTTAGTCAGCGCGCGGTCCATTCCCGGCGAACTGATTTCCAGGGTGTAGCCCGGCCCGGTAATCAATTCTTCGACGTCCAGAATGACGCTGAGTTGCTGGCTCACGCGCTCGCAATCGGCGTGGCTGATTTTCGGGTAAGGACTTGGCGCTTCTTCACCCTCGATCGCCTCGGCAGGTTTCGCGGGGGGCACTTTGTCGATGTACACCCTTAGAAACCTTTGCTTGCCGATCTTCCATTCGACATCCACGACTTCCAGGCCTTCCGAACGAGCAACGCGTTCGGCGGCCTCGCGGACCTTTTCCAAATTCACGCGAAGACTCCACGGCCTAAGCCGGTCGAAAGCTCAGCACCGCCGGCGGCAACAAAAAAGTGGGCTTGCGCCCACTTCATGGTGCGACCCGATTCAGAGCGAAGAAAGAGTATATTCCCGGAGCAAGGTAAATGCAAGGTACCTTAGGGCTTAGGCGGGGGCGAAGGGGAGTTCCAGGTAGTGAAGTCAGAGGTACGGAGGAGGCGGGCAACCATCTAACTCAATGGAAGAAAAAGACTAAACCGGTTGGGCCTTCCTTGCCGGGGGCAGCCTGTCCTGTGGGGGTGCTTCATCCATTTTGGGTGCTTGACCTTCGCCTTGAGCATCCATACAGTCTTGTTTACGTCAAAATCGGTTATGGTTCCCCAGCTGCCATCTCAGGCCCGACCAAGGCCTTCCCTTTTACTACTTGCTCTGAGTTTGCTCTCCTGTATTGGTCCCCGCGTTTTGGCGCAGGGTCCTGGCGCGGGTGGTCGTGGAGGGAGTGCCCAGGCCCAGAGCACGACGCTGAATGTGAGCGTTCGAGATACGAGCGGGATGCCACTGGAAACGCCGGCACTAGTAAAATTGCACGGCTCGCTGGACAACGGCCCGCGTACGGCGACAACACAAGATGCCTCCACGGCGGTCTTTCCGCGTGTGACCGAAGGCGAATACGAAGTGGAAGCGCAGTGCGTGGGCTACCAGACGACAGTGGAGCGTGTGAGCGTTGCGAGCGTGGGGACAACGATGCAGGTTTACGTGTACCTGCCCCGCGACGCGGAAGCGAACACGCAGGTCCGGAAGCCTCTGGGGATCACGATGTCGCCCAGGCTCCAGGCAGAAATCGACAAAGGGCTGGAGGCGTTGCACAAGCGGCAGTTGGAAATCGCCCGGGCGCATTTTCTGAAGGGAACAGAGCTGGCCCCCGGGAATCCGGATGTGGTTTACCTTTTGGGCGTTTCGGAAATGGGGCTGAATCACGCGGAGCAGGCGAGGCAGAATTTCGAGCGAGCGTTGTCGCTGGACCCCGGACACGAACGGGCGCTGCTGTCTCTGGGCGAGTTGCAACTGCGGGCCGGTGAATTCCAAGCGGCAATTGCGACACTGG
>DATLVJ010000150.1:0-2442 GCA_035577585.1 Candidatus Limnocylindrales bacterium | reverse complement strand
AGCTGAAGCACACCTCGGCGTTCGCGCAGATTCATCCTGAGGATCGCGACCGGGTCGCCAGCGCTGCCGCCAGCGCGCAAAAGTCCGGAGCCGGACAACCCGTCGAGTACCGGATGCGTGATAAAGGTGGCCAATGGAGGACTCTCGAGTCCACCGCCAGCGCGGTTCGCAACAAAAATGGTGAAGTCGAAAAATTAATCATCGTCAATCGGGACGTCAGCGAGCGACGTTTGCTCGAAAAACAGTTTCTCCAGGCGCAAAAGATGGAAGCCGTCGGCCGCCTGTCTGGCGGCGTTGCCCACGACTTCAACAACCTGCTTGGCGTAATCATCGGTTACGCGGAGGTGCTTGAAGACGAGACTACATCGGCAGCGGCCCGTCACGAGGGTGTGGATCAGATTCTGAAGGCTGGCCGACAGGCTGCTTCGCTTATCCGCCAACTACTAGCCTTCAGCCGCCAACAAGTATTGGAACCTAAAATTGTTGACGTCAACGCAATCGTTCGCGACACGGAAAAGATGCTTCACCGTTTGATCGGTGAAGATATAGAGCTCATTACGCAGTTCGACGGCGCAGTGGGCAAAATAAAGGTCGATCAGGGACAACTGGAGCAGGCCCTCATTAACATGGCCGTCAACGCCAGGGACGCGATGCCGAACGGCGGCCAGCTGAGAATTCAAACCGATAATTTCTACATGGATGAACAAACCACCCGCAACTACCCTTATCCCGTTCTTGTGGGCTCCTACGTGCGCATCACCATCTCCGACGACGGCGCCGGAATGAGTTCAGAGACTCTCGCCCGTGCTTTCGAACCCTTTTTTACCACCAAGGAAAAAGGAAAGGGAACCGGGCTTGGCCTCGCGATGGTTTACGGTTTTGTGAAACAAAGCGGTGGTTATATCGATCTGAATAGTGAGCCGGGAATCGGAACTTCCATCAGGATTTACCTCCCTCTTGTCAATCAAGTCGCTGAAAATACAGAGTCAGTCTTCATCCCTAAAGAGTCGCTCGCAGGAAACGGAACAATTCTTGTCGTCGAGGATGACGCCCCCCTCCGGAAACTTACCGTTCACCATCTGCAAACTTTCGGTTACAGGGTTCTTGACGCACAGGATGCGGCCTCGGCGCTTGCCATCAGTTCGGCGTCACAGGAAATCATTGATCTCCTGCTAACCGACGTGGTCCTGCCCAAAATCAACGGCCGCGACCTCGCGAAGATGCTGCTCGAAAAGCGGCCGGACCTTAGCGTCCTGTTCACGTCTGGTTATACCGGCCAGAGCATCGAGAGAGGCAACATCCTGGAGGAAAACTGCAATTTTCTTCCGAAACCTTACACACGCGGCAGCCTGGCTCAAAAAGTGCGCGAGGTTCTGGAGAGCCAGCGAACATTGGAAGTTGGTCAGCAGTGAGAAAAAAGCCGGACGCTCGTGAGGAGAAAAATCATGAAGAAACTTGTTGTAATTGATGATGATCCAAAGGTCCGCAGCCTGATTCGTTTGCGCTTGCAATCCACGTATAACATGTTCGATACAGGCGACCCCGAACAAGCGTTTGGCCTCGTTCTTGCAAATAAACCGGACGCGATCTTGCTCGATTTGCTCATGCCGGGACACACCGGCTTTGAACTTTGCCAGAGTCTGCATTCATTTAGTTTCACATCCAAGATACCCATTTTCATCGTTACCGGAGAAGACGGAAACAAGTTCAGGGAGCATTGCAAGAGTCTGGGAGCAAGTGGTTACTTCGAAAAACCCATCGACTTCGCGGCGCTGAAAGACGCGATCGAATCCGCAGGACCAGCCCGCAGGCCGGAAAGGCGCGCGCACCTTCGTGTTTCCCTCAAAGTGGTGCTTAGACTGGTGTCCCGCGACGCAAACAACAATTCCAAGTCAGAGCTCGTGACTACAGAAAACATCAGCGCAGGAGGCTTTCTCTGTGCTTGTACGACTCCATTAGCCAAGGATGTCATCGTCGACGTCTATTTGTCGGGGCACGAAGAGCGCTATGTAGGCAAGGCTCGCGTGGCTCGCAAGGAAGTGTCTTGTGCCCCCTGGCAAAACTATGGTTTTCAGTTCATTGAGAAGACCCAGGACTGGCTGCTTCAATAATCGAAACGCGAGCAAGCAACGAATAGTTTTAAGGGTAGGGCGATCCCAGTCCAAAGCCGAAAGGGCCTGTTATGCTGAAATTGAAGAGAACTCACGTAACACAATCTCCCTGGTGTTCCGCCTCCAGAGAGGACCTCTGCGCAGCAGTGCAATGCCTGAGGGACAATTTCATCTCTTATGTCGGGCCATTTGTCATCAAATCGGGTGTCGCAGCATTCAAAGTGTCCGACTATCTTTTGACCGCGGATGAACTGGTAGCTCTATTTTTGTCTGGGCGCCTTACCCGGGAAGGTCTGTCGAATTTCGCCAGGGATCTTGACGCCGCGGAAGA
>DATLVJ010000149.1:0-5474 GCA_035577585.1 Candidatus Limnocylindrales bacterium | reverse complement strand
AACGTCACCGTCAAAAAAGGCGAGGCCATCAAGGGCGACATCTTTCTCACCGGTGAGCACGTTCGAATCGATGGCGATGTCGAAGGGGATGTGTTTGCCTTCGCGCACCAGGTGGACGTCACCGGGCATGTTAATGGCGACCTGATCTGCTTTGCACAGGCGGTGCGGGTCAGCGGCGTGGTGGACGGGAATCTGCGCTCTTTGGCAAACAATGTGACGCTGACCGGGACCGTCGACCGCAACGTCATGCTCTGGAACGAGACGTTCAATCTGGACGCCACCGGCAAAATCGGCCGCAGCCTTACCGCCGGCGGCGAAACTCTGACTCTCGACGGAAAAATCGGCCGCGATTTTCTTGGATTCGCCGGTAGCACCACGATCTCCGGATTCATTGGCGGCTCCCTGAGCGAACGGGGAAAATCGCTCTCGATTCTTTCCGGCGCGGAAATCGACGGCAAGAGTGCTTTCAAGGGACACTTGGAACCGAACGTTGCTTCCGACGCCAAGCTCGCTTCACCGATGGAGTTCACGAGGGTGGAGGCCCGCCACGAAGCACGCCACGGGGGGTACTATCTTTGGCAGGTGATTTGGGCTGCGGCCTATGTGCTTTTTGGGCTCGTGTTGTTCTCCCTGATGCCGAAGTTTTCCGCGGAAGCGGCGGCGAACACGGAACATCTTGGTGCGTCCGCAGGGCTGGGGATTCTTGTCGGGGCTGGCTTCCCGATCGGCGCGCTCCTGGCTTGCATAACGGTGGTGGGATTGTTCGTGGGGATTTCCGGCTTCTTCCTGTGGTATGCCTCGCTGTATTTCGCGCAGATCATCGTGGGGGCGGCAGTCGGCCAGTGGATCATGGGCCGGACGAATGAATTCTGGCCGGAGATTGGAAGAATGATTGTGGGATTGCTGCTGCTGCGGGTGGTGATGATGGTTCCGTACGTGGGCGCATGGATCAAGTTCGTGGTGGTTGTCTGGGGCATAGGAGCGATTTCGCTGGCGCTGTACCGCCGGCTGCAGCCGACCATGGCGCCCAACATTCCGCCGGCGCCGATGGCGCCGATCGGAAATCCGCTGCCGCCGAACACGACGGTCGGCGGAATCTAATACCTTTGGAGTGCGGGAGCTCTGCTCCCGCTTTTACGGTCTATAAGGCAGCGACTAAATTCACTCTCTTCTCACTCTAGCAACCTCAAAAGCGGGCCGACCCGGTCGGCCCGCACTCAAAAAAAACGGGCCCCGAAACTTCCGGGGCCTGTTGCCTTTTGCGGAGGCGGGTGAAAAATCTAGTTCTTGCGAATCTTTGCGGCCGAGAACGACGGCGAGACATTGGTTCCGAAATAGAGCGCTCGTATACCCAAATTGTCGCCTGAAGTAATGGAACCGCTGCTGGGATAACCATCCAGGTAGGTGATGGGATTTCCGTTGCCCAACTGCACCAGCGGAAGGGTCGTGAACCCGAAAAACGGTGGCAATGATCCGACGCTGAACTGTGGTGCTCCCGCTCCAGTCGCGGCTGCGGCAAAGCGCGTGAAGCGGAGGACAACGGCGTCCGCGGTTGCCGAGGCAGGCGTGCTACCGGATTTTGGTGTGAAAGCCTTCACCCGGACCATCACTGTTTGACCGGTATGGATGTCCGTCGCAGAATTGCTGCCATTGAAACTACTGCTGGTAAGCGGCAATCCCTTGCCGTCGATAAAGAACCCGGCAATCAGGTTTGCCAGGGAAACATTCACGGTATCACCCAGGCTCAGGCCCCCGATCAGACTGTTGCTGTTGGCCTTCACAACGTCGTTTGCGACGATCTGGAATTGAGTGCTGGAAGCGGTTTCCGACGTCACGATGCCTTCGATCAAATCAACGCTTGTGAGCGACAGCGGGTCAAACAGCAGCATCGAGGAGGTGCCGTCGGCATTGAGAGTGGAATCCATGCTGACAACCTGTCCGACAGCGGGCGCGCAGGCTTGATTCTGCAAATTGGTAATCAGGCAGTCTGGGGACACGAGCGTGGAACCTGTAATGACGGAGGTGATCGGACCACGCGTTGCAGTTTGCACAGTCACGGAAGAGGAAGAAGCTGCCGTGATCACCCCGGTCACATCTTCCAGATAATCCAGCTGGCCAGCGGACAGAGTGGAAAGTGTCGGCGGAAGTGTAGCGGTAGCCACCACATTGGCGGCTGTCAGGTTTATGGCCGTGACCGCTTGCGTGGCGGGATTCACCGTAAGGGCGTTGGCAAAATTGATGACCACACGAAGGCCCGCTTGCTGATTCGCTCCCATGGTGAACGAAAAATTGGAAGTCGTTGCGGAGGCGAAGGCCTTGGAGATTTGCGCGATGCTGCCGGAATTGCATCCCGGGGTCCCGCTGGTGGCTGCGCAATAGGTGACCACGGCATTCAGATTCACGCTGAGCTGATTATAGGTACCGGTGGGAACGCTATTGATGAATTGTCCCAGGTATGCGGAATCGCTCTGCAAGCGGGTGAGATCTACGCCAAACGAGGAGTTATTCAATGGAATGGTGACGTCGCTGCCGCCGGCCGAAGGGGTCAACGAAACGGAATTGATGAGCACGGCGAACGAGAGAATTGAAGTATTGGGGGGAGGAGTGAAGGGCGTTGCGGCAAGCGTAAGGTTCAATGAGCCGTTGCTGCCGCCGCCGCCGCAATTGCTGGTACACACATTTTTAACGCCGCTGCAGGAAAATAGCGGCAGAACTGCTGCGATTACCGCGAAACGCAGGAATTTTCTTGGATTCATGCAAACACCCCACGACGGATTTCACCGCCACCAATGGCGGCAAAGGGCAGCTGGAATTCCCCAACAACACTCTATCCCAGTCCTACCCCTCTTATGCGCGGAAAAGCAGGGATTGCCCAAATATTAACGTCGATGGGCCAAAAACGGGCCGGAAGGGGATGTGCTATCGTTAGTTCTTTATGTATGGGTTCCGCAGAGTAGGCAGGGCTTCTGGCCAAACGCAAATCCAACTCGGGCTCACCCGAGGCTCCGAAAAAGAGGATGGAAGTGGCGCAGGAACGAGTGTACGCGCCGCTGGAGGACGAATTGCGCGCGCACGACGTGGAGGGGCTCCCGGTGCGGCAGATCCGCGCGGTTGGCGACGCGCATGGTTCAGCGGCCGGAGTGGCTCCGGCTCACGAAGAAGAGACTCCTTCCGCCGGCCCTTCGATGGAGCAGATTTTTGGCCCCGGCGGATTCCTGGAACGCAGCATGATCGGCGGCTACGAGCATCGGCCCGCGCAATTGCAGATGGCGGAGGCGGTGCACGACGCGTTTCAGAAGCACCACCACTCGGTGGTCGAGGCGGGCACGGGCACCGGGAAAACTTTGGCGTATCTGCTGCCCGCAATCTGCAGCGGGCGGCGCGTAGTGATTTCCACTGCCACCAAATCGCTGCAGGAGCAGCTTTACCAGAAGGACGTGCCGTTTCTGCAAAAGCATTTCGCGCCCAACCTGAAAGTGGCGGTGATGAAAGGCCGCTCCAACTTCCTTTGCCTTTCGAAAATGCATTCGTTGGCCGACCAGCCGATGCTGAAAGGAATGGAAGAGGTGGACGCATTCCGGCAGATCCGCGAGTGGTCGAACCTGACGGAAACGGGCGACCGGGCCGAACTGACGTTTTTGCCGGACGATTCGGACTTGTGGTCGCGGATTGACGCGCGGCGCGATACCTGCACGGGGAAAAAGTGCCCGGAGTTTGAGAAGTGTTTCCTGACGCAGATGCAGAATCGCGCCAAGGAAGCCGACCTGATCATCGTGAACCACCACCTGTTTTTCGCCGACCTGGCGCTGAAGCAGGACGATTTCGGCAGCATCCTGCCGGAATATTCGGCGGTGGTGTTCGACGAAGCGCACGAGATGGAAGACGTGGCCAGCGATTATTTCGGCCAGCAGATTTCGAATTACCGGTTCGAAGAGCTGGCGCGCGACGCGGACCACGCCATGCGGCTTACCAAGACGGGATCGCCCACCCTGCTGCGCCGCACCCAGCGCATCCGGGAAAAGAGCCGCGCGTTTTTCGACAGCTTTCCTCCGCGAGACGGCCGCTTTCCGTTTACCCGGCAGGAGCGCGAGGCTTTTCTCGAGCAGAACCGCGAAGGCTATGACGCGCTGCTGAACGCCTGCAAGGCGATGGAAACGGAATTTGCGGCGCTGACGCAGAAGCCGGAAGAGTTGACGCGCATCGGCCGGCGCAGCTTCGAGGTCCGGCAGGAGCTTTCTTTCCTGTTTGAATCCAACGAGAAGAATTACGTTTACTGGTTCGAGCGCCGCAACAAAGGTGTTTTCCTTGCCGCCACGCCGATCGACATCAGCCAGATTCTGCGCGAGAAGCTTTTCGAGGCTTTCGACACGGTGATCCTCACTTCGGCGACACTCACGGTTGCGGGCCGCTTCGAATTTATCCGCCAGCGGCTCGGCCTGGATCATGCTAAAGAGTGTGCTTTGCCTCCGGAATTTGATTTTCAGCAGCAGGCGTTGTTATACCTCCCGCAGAAAATGCCCGACGTTCGCGACGCGGGCTTCCCCGGAAAAGCCGCGGACGAAATAGTGCAGCTTCTGGAGTTGAGCCGGGGCCGCGCCTTTTGCCTTTTCACCAGCTACTCGCAGATGAACGATCTGTTCGAACGCGTGCGCACTCGCGTTGATTTCCCCTTGATGCTGCAAGGGACCGCGCCCCGCTCCGTGCTTCTCGAACGCTTCAAAAACACGCCGAACGCCGTCCTTTTTGCCACCGCGAGCTTCTGGCAGGGCGTCGATGTGCCTGGTGAGCAGCTTTCCTGCGTCATTGTCGATCGGCTGCCGTTCGCCGTGCCCAGCGACCCGATCGTGGCCGCCCGCGTCCGCGCTTTGCAGGACGAGGGGCGCAATCCTTTTTCCGAGTTCCAAGTGCCGGAAGCCGTGCTGGCGCTGAAACAGGGTTTCGGGCGGCTGATTCGCGCCAAAACCGACCGTGGCGTGCTGGCCCTGCTGGACACGCGAATCCAGCGGATGCCCTATGGTAAAATTTTCTTGGAGTCGCTGCCCCGCTACCGGAGGACCAACGATCTGGAGGATGTCTCCCGGTTCCTGTCCGCGGCCAGCCCTGCCTGAAAGCATCGTCCCCAGGGAAGAAGAGGAAGTGAAAGCCGGATATGTTTCAAGTGAGTGTGGAAGATACGTTTTCGTCGGGGCACGCCCTGCGCGGGTACAAGGGCAAGTGCGAGAATCCCCACGGGCACAATTACCGCGTACAAGTGACGCTGGAAGGGCCGCAACTGGACAACATCGGGCTGCTGATCGACTTTACGCAATTGAAGCACGTGATGCGCGGGTTGATCGCCCGGCTGGACCACCAGTACATAAACGACCTGGAGCCGTTTACCACCGTGAATCCTTCGGCGGAAAACCTGGCGAAATATTTTTACGATAATCTGACCAGCGAGCTGACCGGATTGCCGCCGGGCGCCAAATTGAAAG
>DATLVJ010000148.1:0-7013 GCA_035577585.1 Candidatus Limnocylindrales bacterium | reverse complement strand
CCTTGGCGAGCGCAATGGAGTTGAACGGAGTGGTTCCGTTCACAGCCGTATCGTGAAGAGTGACCCATGTGGCGTCAAAAGTCTTTCCATAGGTGTGCAGGTCGAGCACGTCCTGGGACAAGATATGCGAATCCGCATCGGCAAAGAAGTTAAAAAATATGGGGCCGGCGTGCGCCAACGAGCTCACTTGCAGGGCTTGCAGCTTGCCACCCTTCTTCAGGTCGGAAGGATCGGTCGGTATGAACCGGTAAATATAGCTATTGGGACGTTTCGCGCGGTCATTAACGGCTCCGAAGTCGCCACCCACATCTTCCACGATGTAAAGCGTGCCATGCGGATCGGCTTGAATGCCTTCATAGCCACCTTGACCGATGATGCCGGTGAGCGCTTCAACTTGGGAAGGGACATCGAGGCTGGCCTGCCATACGCCGCCTCCAAGCGACCCTTCCGATGTGAACAGCAGTTTCTGTGAGAATGGGTACCAGGTGCTTCCGTCGAAGTTGGGCAACGGCGCCCCGTTTATATCCGTTGCGGACATCAACGTCACGCGGTGAGCGCCATCGGCGTCCAGATTGATCCGCGTGATATAGCCGTTGACTTGGGCGGAAGACAGCCCCAGTTCGTGACCTTGGAACAGGAAGTGGGACCCGTAATTGTATAAGGGGTCCGCACCTTTCTGCCCCCTCAATACGAGATAGGTGTTCTTATCGGGCTCCGTTTTTGTGGCCTCGACCCTGCTGCCGGCAGTGGTAGAAACCATGGGCCCATTGTTGTCGTATCCATAGAACGTGATTAAAGGACTGGGATTTTCAAGGGCGTTGGAGCCCTGGGCCACAGGGGTCTCGATCAACTCGGGTGAAAGAATGTTGGGGGCTGCCACGCCCGGGGTTTTGTGATTCGCGGACGGCACATTGGTTGGAATCGGCTCATCACCGAAAGCGCTGACCGCCAAGAAAAGAAACAAGATATAGGCCACATGAAACAGTCTCATTAATCCTCCGTCTAGAGCTGGTGTGCAAGAGAAATAGCAGACGTTAGTTTTAACCACGATGAACGTCGCGTAAATTCCTTACAACGAGCTCCGGCAAAAGCGTCCGCCTTCCCTCCGCTCTCGGGACAAGCGGAAGGCGGCCGCTACCTGGGTGTGGAAGAGCGCTCAAACACGATGGTGGGTTCGCCGTGGTAGGTGGCGCGCTGCCATTCGTGGAAGCCGCATTTTTGGGCTACGCGGAGGGAGGCGGCGTTATCGGGGTGAATGAGGCAGATGGTGCGGGGATCGGAGAAGCGGGCGTCGCCCCAGGCGAGGACGGCGTTGACCGCTTCGGTGGCGTAGCCTTTGCCGTGCATGACGGGAGAGAGAATCCAGCCAGCTTCGCGAAGATTCTCGACGGGCGGAACGAGTTCGCGATGGAAATACGCGAGACCGATTTCACCGGCAAAGGCGGCAGTGGATTTTTCCTCGAGTATCCAGAAGCCGAAACCGAGGAGCGGCCAGTGTCCGGCGTTGCGGAGGAATTTCACCCAGGCCTCTTCTTCGGAGAGCGGGCGGCCGCCGACGAACTGGGTTACGGCGGGATCGGCCCACAGGGCGCGGCAGGCGGGAAAATCTTCCAGGCGGTGGTGGCGGAGACGGAGTCGCGGCGTTTCGATGACGGGAAATTCCGCGGGAGTGGCGAGCGATTTCAGCATGAAAAGATTTTAGCGCAGGGTGGAGCGAATAATGGAACGGGAGAGAAGAGTTCACACCCCGGCCCGGTCGGGGTAAACGCCGCACACAGAGGAAGCGCACCCTTCGCGGAATGAGCTCAGGGCAAGGAGAGGCCACGGAGAGAAGAGCAGAAATTTGGCGGCGTCAATATTAAGAGCACGGGAAAGCGGGGCCACCTGAAGGTGGCCGCTACGGGTTCAGGTCGCGGAAGGCGAAGTGGGTGGTTAGGCCTTTGAGGGGTTGGCCGTCGGATTCGGCATAGGGGTAGATGAAATAGTTGAGCGCGGGACCTTTTTGGTCGGGAGAGAGGACGAGGTCGCGGCCGTAGGTGAAGAAAACGCGATTGTCGTCGTGGGCGCCGAAGAAATAGTCTCGCTTGGCGGGATTTTTCCAGGCTTCGCTGGCATCAACGGGAATCCAGCCGATGCCGGTGATGTAAAATTCGGCCCAGCAGTGGTAGCCGGGAATGTCACCTTCGGTTTTCCCTTCGGGAAGCGGAAAGCCGATTTCAAAGCGCGCGGGGATTCCTGCCGAACGCATCATGCCAATAAATAGAGAGTGAAAGTCGGTGCAATTGCCGCGCTTGGCGGTGCAGGCCCAGATGGCGTCGCCGCGCCCCCAGCCTTCGCCGGTTTTGTCGTAGCGCATGGTAGCGATGACGTAGTCGTAGATGTGGCGGGCCTTCTGAAGCGGCGTGGTGTCTCCGGCAGTCTGCTGGCGGGAAAGTTCGGCGATGGTGTCGTTGAGGGGGACGAGTTTGTCGGGCTCGAGATAGCGCTTCATAAGGGGATCGCTGGAGGGAGCGGCGGAGACGTTTTGCATCGCGGGGGAATGGATGTCAACGGCGTGTTCGCGGCGGGTGGCATTGAAGAGAAGCGTGACGTCATAACCGGCTGCGGCCTGCGCGGCAGTGGGAGTGAAGACGGCGAAAGGATTCTGATACTGGGGGTCGCGGCCTTCGGAATGCGGGACGGAACTTTCAATTTTCAGGTTGGAGACGGACTGGAAGGCGTCGTTCTGGGGGAGGGGAATCCAAAGGCGGCTGGAATTTGCGGCAGCCGCGGCGGGAACGTGGACCTGATAAGTGAACGCGAAACTGCGCTGGGGAGCGGAGGCGTCAACGGAGCGGGCGGCGAGCGATTTGGAGTGGAGAAGAAAGGCCGCAGATGAGGAAAGCAAGAGCGCCGCTGCGAAGATAAGGATGAACCGGGACTTGGACATGGTCGAAACCTCCCAGGCTATTCGATAGAGAGTATAGGCGAACTGTCACATGAAATTTAGAGGGAAAAAGACAAAATTGATGGCTGCCGTGACCCGTGAAAAGTCCATGCCTGACCCAAAGGCGCCCGCCTCGGAAGGCGGCCGCTACACAGACCCGCCTTGCGATCAGGATTTGCGGGTGAACGCGAGACTTTCGGTCATGGTTTTGCCGTGGTCGTCGAAGGTCCAGACCTGGTTGAGATGGTTTTTGTCGGGCATGGAGACGCTGAGCGAGACCATGTGACCTTCGTCGGGAGACTTGGCGCCGGCGAGATGAAGAAAGGTGAAGTCGAGCTTGCCGTTGGGGGCGGGGGAGGGCGCGGTCTGCATGGTAGGCTGATTGCCCGCCGAACAATAGTGGGTGACGAGGATGCGGTCGGCTTCGAGCGAGTACATGGTGATCATCTCCGGCTCGTTGGCGGCGCTGAGCCGCTCCATAACAACGCTGCCGTTGGAGATGAGTTCGTAGGTGGCTTTCCCCTTTTTCCCGTCCGGCGTGGCGCCTTCCCAGTGGCCGACGAGGGATTTGAGCTGATCGAAAGCGGGGGTGGTGCGCGCGGCCGGATGCATCTCCTGGGGAACGGCGAAGGCAACTGCGAAAGCGCAGACGACGAGAGCGGAGAGAATGCGGAGACGAAGCATGAGGACCTCCTTTGAATTGTGCGCCAGGCTAAAGGGGCGGAGGGGCCCGGCGGGTGAGCGATTCAGGTGGAGCGAGTCTGCCGTAAGCGGGCGCGGAAGTCCAGCGAAGAGAACCGCGCCCAATTCCGCAGGGAACGCTAGTGTTCTATTTTTTGGGCTGGGCGCTGGGCGGCAGGATTCCGTTCAGGCGGAGATACATGGCCGCGGCTCCGTAGTGGTCGGCCAGGCCGCCGACGAGAAAGAAGACGCCCATGGCGCGGGGGCCCTGGACGCGGCCGAAGTCCACGTTATCGCCGAGTTTGGAGTCGTCGACGTTGGCGAGGGAGGCGGTGCAAAAATCGAAAGAGGCACGGGCCGCGGCGAGCAGCTTGTCTTTCGGATCGGTTTCCTTGAGCTCGTCAACTTTGGGGACGGGGACATCGGCGATCTTTGAACAGAGGCCGTTGTTCGATTCGGCGATGTGGATGACGAGGTGGGCGAAAGTCATCTGATCCGGAGTGGGCTTGTAGGCGAATTTGTCGGCGGGCATGGCGTCGATGGCGGCGAGAGTATTTTTCTGGCGAGTGGGAAGCACGGTGCGCAACACGGTCAATACCGGATTTTTCACCGGCGCGACTGTTTGCGGAGTCGCCATTGGAGCGGCGGAGGCGGACGGGGCCGCCATTTGCGCGAACGCGGAAGCGGCGAAAACGGATGCAAAACCGAGCGTGAGAAGTATTCTCTTCATTTTAAGTTCTCCCTGAAAGATTGGATCGCGGCGTCCGACTCTCACCCTGCCGAAATCTTTTTTTGGGCAAATCAGAAGAAATCATACACCCGGCGGAGGAGTTGCCCAAACTGTGGAGAATATTCGCTGACGGCTGAACGGGTGAATTCTCTGAATTCCATCGGCTGCGCACGCCGGGGTTTTTCGCTACGGTTTGGCGGCGGGCAAAGGGGATGCGGCCACACGTGCCTGGCGAAATGCGTCGAAATCGTTCCACACGCGTTGAATGGTGGCGCTGTCAACGGATTTGCTCTCGGGCGAGTCGGGAGCTTTCTCGGAAAAGATTTCGAGGATTACGTTGCCGCAGGCCGGCGTTACGGAATCGGCCTGATATTCGTAGACGCCTTGAAACGTGGTGTCCACTTTGCGCTCGCGCTGGTCGTAGAGATCAAATTCAGAGCGCCCGGGGAGGATGGGAGTGAGTTCCTTGCCGCCGCAGAGCAGCCGCATGCGAACGAAACCGTTTTTGAAGCGGACCTTAAACATTACGTTGAACTTCGGACGGACGCGAACGAGAAGAACCGGGCGGTAGTCCGCCGCGTCCTCAAGCGCGCTGGATGGGGGTTTGGCGTCGCCGCCGCCGGAGCGCTTGGCGGCCTTGCGCGCCGCGGCCATCTCCTCCGCGTGGCGCAGGTAATAGGTCAGCGGAGGCGTGATGAAGCCGACTTGAAATTCGCCGGCTTCGAAAAAGTAGGGCTTGGTGTCGAGCCGCTCCTGTTTCAACAGCCCGCGCAGGGCGTCCGCGGGGAAATAGTCCGTGGGTTCCACGGGAAGCAGAACCGGGGCCGGGGGAGGTTCCTTCCCGATATCTTTTCTGGCTTGCTCGACCAAGGGGCGGACGACTTCGACCGGAACGATCGAAGCAAGATTCCGCAGCACGCTGGTGGTGATGCCGGCGACCTGGCCGTCCAGGGTAAACAAAGGGCCGCCGGAGTTCCCCGGATTGATGTTGATGTCGCTGTTGATGGAGTCCTTTTCGATTTTGCTGACGACGCCGGTGGTGAGGGCTTTTTCGCGGCCCAGGGGATTGCCGATGGTGAAGACGCGCTGGCCGACGGCGAGACGCGAGGCGGCTTCCTTGGGCAGCAGCGGGGCCACCACGCCTTCGGGAAACGCGGCGGGGTCGAAGCGGATCACCGCGATGTCCTTGTCGGCGTTCGAGGCGACCAGGCGCGCGGGGACCTTGCGTTTTTCGTCGAACTGCACGGCCAGATAGCTGGAGGAATGGATGACGTGGTTGTTGGTGACGACGAGGCCGGTGGAATCCACGAGGAATCCCGAACCGTTGCCGGTTTCGGAATGGATGGTGACGACGGAGTTCTTGAGCTTGTCGAAGAGAGCAGTTAGCTCCCCGCCGGCGCCGGGAGAAAATTTATTTTCGGCCGAGGCGAAGTTGGCGGGCAGGTCTTCCATTTTGGCGTTGTCGTTGGTGAGATCGACGCGCTGCTCCGCGCCGGTAACCTGGATTTCGAAATTCCAGGAATAGCGCTTGCCGCCCAGCTCCACCGGCTTGGGCGTGGAGATGAAATAGCGGCCGGGCGGAAGCTGTTTTTCGGCTTTGCCGTCGAGATCGGTTTTCAACGCGGCGGGAGCTTCCGTCGTCGAGAGGTTTTTGAAGTTCACGACATAGAAGGGGACGGGCTTTTGATTCAAATCTTTGTCGACGATCACAACGCGAACTTTCAAGTTCGAAGCCGCTGTTTGAGGTGCGGGGCTAATGCCGGCTGCGAACAGCGACGAAGCCATCAGTAAACAGGCGAACATGGTATGCCTTTCCCGCGGACGACCGCCGACCTCGTTCGAAATCCTTGCCTGCGTGGAGTGGAGTGTATCTTAGCGCTTTCCGCGAGGAAGATGTGGAAAGCAAAGGCCGGGGGGCGGGGAGGTGCGGCATGGGTCGCTAGTGGAAGCGAAGGCGTTGACCCGTGGCGGAAGGGGTCCTTACCATTAGGGAATGAGCCTGGGACGACATCCGAGAAGAATGGCGCAAGCGGGGGTATGGCTGCTGGTGGCGGTGAGCTTCGCGGGTTGTGACGGTGCGGCGAAGCGGCCGGTGCAGGCGCATGCTCCGGCGCTGAATCCCTCCCCGACCCCCGGGGCAGCGACGCCAACGGCGACGGCCCATGGGGGACAGGCGATGGCGGCGCAGGCCGGGCAGGGCACGGTCGGCAATCTGCCGGTGCGGAACCTGAAGGCTCAACCGCTGATTTCGCTGACCCCGCGGACTCCGGGCGGGATTCCGTACCTGATTGAACGAGTAAAGGGAAAGTTTGCCGCAGGCGAAGCCAACTACAAGGCGGGACACCTGGCGGCCGCGCGGAGGGACTTTGACGACGCGGTGGACTGGATGCTGGAGAGCGGGTACGACCCGAACAGCGATCCCAAGCTGAGCGAACTATTTCACCAGGTGACGGACACGATCTACGCCTACGAGCTGCAGGCGTTCCGGGCGGGAGACGGATTCAGCGAGGCTCCGGCGGTGCCGGCGCCGATTGACGAAGTGGCGGAGATGACCTTTCCGGTGGACCCCAAGCTGCGGGAACGGGCAGAAGAAGCGGCGAAGAGCGTTTCGCACGACCTGCCGCTGACGGTGAACGACGTGGTGGCTTCGTACCTGAATTTTTTCCAGACGCCGCG